>JAWLGG010000074.1:0-9486 GCA_041685155.1 Chromatocurvus sp. | reverse complement strand
GCATGACCGACTGGATGCGCTCCATGGTGGCCGCGAAGTCCACCTCCGGATGCAGCGGGTGCAGACCGTAGCGGGGACTGTGGCGCGCCAGCGATGCCACCTCCGCGCTCCTGATCAGCGCTTTCGACGGCACGCAGCCGGTGTTCAGGCAGTCGCCACCCATGCGGTCCTTCTCAACCAGGGTGACGCCGGCCTTCACCGTCGCCGCGATGTAGGCGCTGACCAGGCCGCCGGAGCCCGCACCGATGACCACCAGGTTGCGGTCGAAACGGGAAGGTTTTTTCCAGCCGCGATACACACGGGCGCGCTGCAGTGGCTGCATGATGGCGCGGGCGATCCAGGGCAGCAGCCCGAGCAGGGCAAACGCGATCAGCAGGTCGGCCGACAGGATGTCGCCGGTGCTCTCCAGCTGCGCGACCTGGGTGCCGGCGTTCACGTAGACCGCGGTGCCCGCGAGCATGCCCACCTGGCTGATCCAGTAGAAGGTCCAGGTGCGCAGCGGCGTCAGGGCCATCACCAGGTTGATAAGGAAGAAGGGGAAGATGGGCACCAGGCGCAGGGTGAAGAGATAGAATGCACCGTCTTTCTCGATGCCATCGTTGATGGTTTTCAGCTGTGCTCCGAAGCGGCGCTGCACGCTGTCCTGGAACAGGTAGCGGGCGACCAGGAAGGCCAGGGTGGCCCCGATGGCCGAGGCGAAGGACACCAGTATCAGGCCGGTGACGAAGCCGAAGATGGCGCCGGCGGCGAGGGTCATGATGGCGGCGCCGGGAATCGACAGTGCCGTGACGACAATGTAGATGACGAGGAAGATTACCCAGCTGAGCAGCGTATTCTCCGCATAATAGGCGTGTATCGTCCCGAGCTGCTGCTGCAGGAAATCGAGGCTCAGGTAGCGGCCGAGATCGAGCACAATGTAGGCGGTAATGGCCGCTGCAATCACGCAGGCGATGATCACTTTCTTGATGACCGGTTGCACGCAGGAGTGTCCTTCTGATCAATGGGGAGTCTGTATCCGGATACGGAAACAGAGATGCCGGTGGAGGGGCATTGTTACAGATGACCGTCTGGGACCACAGTAACACGGCTCGGCCGACGACCTGTCATCCTGCCAGGCAACTGGGTATTCTTACCACTCGACTATCATAGGAAGAAAGCGGACGCCGCAACAGCACGAGGGAGCGTCCGGATCCGACTGCCCTCCGCAGCCGTATTGCTCAGGCTCGCGGCTGATTTTCAATATTGGGCTGCTCTTCACGCGAGCGTATGATAGGAGCCCTTCGCGGTGGTGCTTTTTCGATCACTCTCCCTGACGCGACACAACGAAGCGCTGGTACAGCATGAAAAAGTTTCTCTTCGGGCCCCGTATGTGGGTCATCCTCCTGGCGGCGATCCTGGTGTTCGGCGGCCTGTTTGCCATGCAGTGGTATGGCGCCAGGCAGATGAACGAGGCTATGGACAACCGGCCCCGCGATACCGTCACCGTCAGTGCCGTGGAGGCGGAGAGCGCGCGCTGGCAGTCGTCGGTTGCCGCCGTGGGCACCCTGTCGCCTGTCAACGGGGCGGCACTGGCCACCGAGGTCTCCGGCATTGTCGAGCGCATCTTCTTTGACAGCGGCGAGCCTGTCAGCGCCGGCGATGTGATTCTGGAGTTGCGTACGGCGCCCGACCGCGCCGAACTGAAGGCGCTGCAGGCCGCGGCGGAACTGGCGCGGCTCGAGTCCGAGCGCGCGCGCTCGCTGGTGGACGAGCGCAATATCTCCCGTTCGGAGCTCGACCGCCGCGCGACAGAGCTGGACCAGGCCCGGGCCCAGGTGACCGCCCAGGAGGCGAGGATTGAGCAGAAGCGGCTGCGGGCCCCCTTCGACGGGCGGCTCGGCATTCGGCGCTACAATGTTGGCGACTATGTTGTCGCCGGCGACACCGTAATCGAACTGCAGTCTCTGGATCGCCTTTATGTGGACCTGACGCTGCCGGACCGCTATAGCGGTCGCGTCGAGCCGGGCATGGAGATAGAGCTGCTTGTACCCGCTTTGGGGGGTACGAGTTTTCCCGCAGTGATCAATGCGATAGCGCCGACGGTCGCCACGGAGACGCGCAATTTTGCGCTGCAGGCGATAGTCGAGAACAGCGCGGGAAGCCTGCGCGCGGGCATGTTTGCCCGCCTGACGCTGCCGCTCGGTGAGCCCACAGATCAGGTCATCGTGCCGCGAACCGCCATTTCCTACCGCCCCTACGGCAATGCCGTGTATGTGGTCGAGGAGAAGAACGGTGCGCAGGTGGTGTCGCAGCGCTTTGTCACGCTGGGTGACAGTCGCGGTGATATGGTCGCTATCGCGGAAGGTCTCGAGGCCGGCGAGACCGTCGCCAGCAGTGGCCTGCTCAAGCTGGGGTCCGGTGTCCCGGTCAGCATAGACAACTCGATCACGCCGGACGAGAACGAACAGCCCTCGCCGGAAAACGGCTGACATGGCCTTTACCGATATTTTTATCCGCAAGCCGGTGCTGGCCAGCGTGGTCAGCCTGTTCCTGCTGTTGCTGGGCCTGCGCGCCGCGGTCGACCTGAATGTCCGCGAGTACCCGCTTATCGAGAACGCGATCATCACGGTCTCCACTACCTATACCGGTGCCGATGCCGAACTGGTCAAGGGCTTCATCACCACGCCCATGGAGCGGGAGGTGGCGACGGCCGAGGATATCGACTACCTGACCTCCAGCAGCAGCCCCGGCCTCAGTGTGATCACCGCACACGTGCGCACGGGCGCAAATCCCGACCAGGTCCTCACCCAGGTGGTCACCAAGGTCAACAAGCTGCGCAACGAATTGCCCGAGGGATCCGAGGACCCGGTGCTCAACCTGGAGGTGGGGGAACAGGTGGGGACCATGTACATCTCGTTCTTCAGCGATGTGCTCCCGGTCAATCGCGTCGCTGACTATGTCATCCGTGAGGTGGAGCCCAAACTCTCGACTCTGCCGGGCGTTCAGCGGGCTACCGCGGACACGACCGCCATTTTCGCCATGCGTATCTGGCTCGACCAGGAGCGGATGACGGCGCTGGAGGTCACGGCGAGCGACGTGCGCGCGGCGCTTCTGGAGAACAATGTGCTGTCCGCAGTGGGCTCGACCAAGGGCTCCATGGTGCAGATCAATTTCAAGGCGGATACCGATCTCAACAGCGCCGAGGAGTTCCGCCGGCTGGTGCTGCGCGAAAAGGATGGCGCCATTGTGCGCCTGAGCGATGTCGCCGATGTGGAGCTGGGCACCGAGGGATACGACACCTCCAGTATGGTCATCAACCAGGAGTCGGTCTTTGTCCCTATCAATGTGGCGACGGATGCGAATGCCCTCGAGGTGATCGCCACCGTGCGTGAGGTGTTCGAGAATGACATCCTGCCGCGCCTGCCCGAGGGCATGGGGGCCGAGGTCAACTACGACGCCACCGTCTATATCGAGAACGCCATCAGCGATGTCCAGGCCACGATTGTCGAGGCCATGATCATCGTCATCGTGGTGATCTTTCTTTTCCTGGGCTCGCTGCGCTCGGTGCTGATCCCGGCGGTGGCGGTGCCGCTGTCGCTGGTGGGTGGCATGTTCCTGATGCTCCTGATGGGCTTCAGCATCAACCTGCTCACGCTGCTCGCAATCGTGCTGGCGATCGGCATCGTGGTGGACGACGCGATCATTATCCTCGAGAACATACACCGCCACGTCGAGAGCGGGATGACACCGTTCGACGCGGCCATCAAGGGCGCGCGCGAGCTGGCCTGGCCTATCATCGCCATGACCACCACACTGATTGCCGTTTATCTGCCGATCGGGTTTCTCGGAGGCCTCACCGGCACGCTGTTCACGGAGTTCGCGTTCACGCTCGCCGGCGCTGTGCTGATTTCCGGCGTGGTTGCCCTCACGCTGTCGCCTATGATGTGCGCAAAGCTACTGCCCGCCGACGCGGGGGAGGATGCAAATCGGCTGGAGCGCTGGCTGGATCAGCGCTTCGAGGCGCTGCGGCATGTCTACCAGCGCGACCTTGATCGCGTGCTGGATGACCGCGCCGGCATCATGGTATTCGGCGCGATCATTCTCGCCTCCTGCTATTTCCTGTTTGTCCGTTCGCCGTCAGAGCTTGCGCCGGAGGAGGACCTGGGTCTGATTTTCTATCTCGCGGAAGCAGACCCCTACGTCACGCTCGAGTATATGGAAAAGTACACTGCGGAGCTGGGGCGCATCAGCAGCGACACGCCGGAGATAAAGCTCAATTTCCTGTTCAATGGCCAGAGCCCGGATGGGCCGGGTTCGAGCAACGGCGCCTTCGGCGGCTTCATTTTTGCTCCCTGGACCGAACGCGAGCGCAGTGCCTCCGACGTGCTCAATGACACCATCGAACCGCGCACCCGTGCGATCTCGGGGCTGCAGGTGACGGCGGTGAATCCGCCACCGCTGCCGTCGTCCGGCGTGCTGCCGGTGGAGTTCGTGATCAAGAGCACGCTGGACTACACGGTGCTCTACGACAGCGCCTCGGAGGTGCTGAAGCGTGCCCGCGACAGCGGCAAGTTCATTTTCATCGATCAGAACCTGCAGCTCGACCAGCCGAGACAGCATATCCGCATCGATCGGGAAAAGGCGGCGCTGCTCGGGGTCGACATGCAGACCCTGAGCGATGATGTCAGCGCCCTGCTGTCGGGCGCCTTTATCGGCCGCTTTTCCATGCAGGACCGCTCATACAAGGTCATCCCGCAGATCCGCCGGGACCAGCGCCTCAATCCCGAGGACCTGCACGACTATTACACGCGCACCCGCAGTGGTGCGCTCATTCCCCTGAGCACGCTGGTGACCCTCGAGGGCGACGTGGTCCCGCGCTCGCTGAAGAGCTTCCAGCAGCTCAACGCGGTCACCCTCGAGGGCGTCCCGCGGCCCGGGGTCCCCCTCGGTGATGCCCTCGCCACCCTGGAGTCCATCGCCGACGAGGTGCTCACCCGGGAGTACAGTCTCGACTACTCGGGCCAGAGTCGACAGTTCAAGACCGAGGGCAGTTCGCTGGTCACGACGCTTTTCTTCGCCCTGCTGATTATCTATCTGGTGCTCGCCGCCCAGTTCGAGTCCTTCCGCGACCCGCTTATCATGCTGGTCACGGTGCCGATGTCCATCAGTGGCGCCCTGCTGTGCCTCAATGCGCTGGCGCTGTTCCAGATCAACGGCGCAACGCTGAACATCTATACACAGGTCGGTCTGGTCACGCTCATCGGCGTCATCTCCAAGCACGGCATTCTCATCGTGGAGTTCGCCAACCGCCTGCAGGAAGAGGGTATGTCGCGGCGCGAGGCCATAGAGGAAGCGGCGTCCGTACGCCTGCGGCCGGTGCTCATGACAACCGCTGCCCTGGTACTGGCCATGCTGCCGCTGTTGATGGCCGATGGGCCGGGAGCAGCAGCGCGCTTCTCCATGGGCTTTGTGATCGCCTCGGGCATGACCATCGGGACCCTGTTCACCCTGTATGTGCTGCCGGCCGTCTACATGTACCTCGGTCGCGACGTGGCCGCGCTGCGGGCGCGGGAGGCTACCACCGACGGAGCGGGCGAGTCGGCCATGGGGTAGCTCACCTGTCGCGGCCATGAATCGGTGGCCCACCGGGCTTTCCGCCAGTCGGATGCTGTCGACAAACGCCTTCACAGCGGGCGCGGATTCCGCGTAGTCTCAAGTCCTGGAATTTTCCCCTGGGAAGGATGGCAACGATGATGAAGTGTTCCGGGATACTCCTTGCAGCCACAGCTGTTCTGCTGTCTGCGTCCACACTGGGACTGCGGGCGTCGGAGATGTCCGAAGCCGAGATGGAAGCCCTGTATCTTGAGCGTTTCAACGCGCTGTTTGATCGCACCAGCAGGACGGGACTGGCTTCCTATGATCCCCTGAAGCGGGTTCCCGGTGCGGATCTGTGGCACCCGCTGCCGGTGCGGGCCGTGGCCGATCGCCGGGTCAGCAGCAGTGCCCTGCGCGAGGCCGAGGCCTATGCGGCGAGCAAAAACTCCAGCGCGTTCCTGGTCTGGGTCGACGGGGCCATTGAAAGCCAGCATTACTTTGGTGATACCCAGCCCGATTCCCTTATCGTGGGCAAGTCGCTGGCCAAGCCCCTGGGCGTGATTGCCGTGGGCCGGGCCATCAGCGAGGGTTTTATCGATTCCCTGTCCCAGCCGGCGTCGGACTTCATTGACGAGTGGCGGGATACGCCCAGGGCCGATATCACCATTGAAGACCTGCTAGGCATGCAGTCCGGCCTGCTGCCGCAGGGCATCGCAGAGAGCGCCGACAACATTCTCAACCGCGCGTACCTGCACCCGGCACACGACGAGGTGATCATCAACGAGTATCCGCTGGTGGATCCACCCGGCTCGCGCTACGAGTATTCCAATGCGAATTCGGAGCTGGTCTCGCCGATCATACAGCGCGCGACCGGCGTGGCCTACGAGGACTGGGTCTCCCGCGAAGTGCTCGCGCCGCTGGGCGCCCCGGGCGGCGAGATCTGGTTGAACCGCGAGGGCGGCGTGGCGCACTCCGGCTGTTGCGTCCTGCTCCCGGCGGAGGCCTATCTGCGGCTGGCAATGCTTGTGCTGTACGACGGCGTCTGGAAAGGTGAGCGACTGCTGCCCGAGGGATATGTCGCCGCAATGCGCACGCCGCGCTCGGGCAATATCAATGCCGGCCTGGGGCTCTATCTCGGTGAGCCCTATCGCGAGCGCCGCGGCGCCATGAATCCCGAGACGGCGGTTCGCCCGACATTGCATTCGGAGCCCTACGAGAGCCCCGACCTGTTCCTCTTCGACGGCAATTCCAACCAGGTGGTCTACATCGTGCCGTCCCGGCAGACCATCGTGCTGCGTCTCGGCGCCTGGCCGCCCCGCGACGGGGAGGAATGGGACAACGCCAGGCTGGCAAACACCGTGCTGCGCGGACTGGAGTAGTCCCGGCGATGGCGGTCATGCACATGGGCAACCGGCAGTTCGAGTTCTCGATACCGGTTGTCGTGGTCGGCGCCGGGGCCTGTGGCCTGAGCGCTGCGCTTGCGGCACGGGACGGTGGTGCCGAGGTGATGGTGATCGAGCGCGACCCGTCTCCCATTGGTACCACCGGCATGTCTACCGGGCTGATCCCCGCGGCGGGCACGCCGGAACAGCGCGAGCGCGGAATCGAGGACAACCCCTCCCTGTTTGCCGGTGACATCATGAAAAAGGCACAGCAGGGAGCCGACGAAACCATCGTGCGCCACCTGGCGGCCGAGTCCGCGGAGACAGTGGCCTGGCTGCGGGACAGCCATGGTATTGCGCTAAGCCTCCTCGACGGCTTCGTCTACCCGGGCCACAGCGTCATGCGCATGTACGGCACACCGCACCGCACGGGCACGGAACTCATGGCCGCACTGCAACGCGCCGCCAGTTCGGCGGGCGTCGACATACTCACCCAGGCGCGGGTACGGGACCTGCTGGTCGACGACAGCGGCGAGGTGGTGGGCGTCATTGTCGAACGACCGGACGGCGCCACCGAAACCATTGGCTGTGGTTCGCTGATACTCGCCTGCTGCGGCTTTGCCGGCAACCCGGATCTTGTGCGCCGCTACATACCGGAAATCGCCGACGGGGTCTTTCACGGCCACCCCGGCAACAAGGGCGATGCCATTCTCTGGGGCGAGGCGCTCGGCGCCGCACTGGCAGACATGGACGCCTATCAGGGGCACGGTGGGCTCGCGGTGGGACACGCTATCCCCATCCTGTGGCCGCTGATCATGGAGGGCGGTATTCAGGTGAACAGCGACGGCCGGCGCTTTTCCGATGAGTCGGCGGGCTATTCCGAACAGGCCACGAAGGTGCTCGCGCAGCCGGGCGGGATCGCCTTCTCAGTCTACGACGGACGCCTGCACGAGCTGATGCTGCAGTTCGACGACTACCGGGATGCGCTGGAGGCGGGCGCCGTGATCAGCCGGGATTCCCCGGAGGCGCTGGCGGCTGCCATCAAGGTGCCGGCGGAGACATTTGCGCGCACGCTCCACGAGGAGCGCGCCTGCAAGAGCGGTGAGGCCGTCTGTCCCTTTGGCCGCGATTTTGCCGGCAAGGCACCACTGCAGGCGCCGTTTTATGCGGCACGGGTTACCGGTGCACTGTTTCATACCCAGGGCGGTCTCGAGGTGGATTGCGCGGCCCGCGTGATGAAACAGGATGGTACGGCTTTCGCGCGGCTGTTCGCCGGCGGCGGTGCGGCCCGGGGGGTGTCCGGAGCCGGAGCCGACGGTTACATGGCCGGCAACGGTCTGCTGACCGCCACTACCCTCGGCAAGCTGGCCGGTCGATCGGCGAGCGCGGTGGTGGCGAACAGCGCGACGATACCTGCATAAGGGTTAATCCCGGGCGCGTCCCGGACGTCAGACATGCGAACAGGAGTCATGACCATGAGCAAGACCATTCCCATGGAGCTTACCCAGCGCGGCAGGGCCTCGGTGGATTTTCTCGCCCATCTGTTCCGGGGTAGCGCCGATATCCGTCAGCGCACCCGGGCGATGGAAGACAGCCTGGCGGCAGATGTGGATTCCCTGCCCGAGGACCTCGATACGCGCAACGCGCACATGGAAGAGCAGCTGGCGCCGTCGACCGTATTCCGCTGCGGTGAGTTCGTGGGTGAATGGCACGCCCGCTACCATGGACGCATCGCACGGGAGGCCTTTGACGAGGTGCGCGAGCAGGTTGTGCCCGAACTGTCGGCACTGGACACCGGCCCCGCGACTCTGGAGACCGCGCCGGGGGAGGAATCTCCCGACTACTGGGCGGGCGTCGAGTTCCATCGGACCGCCGGCGGCTGGGACGGATCCGAGTTTCACGGCGCAATCCACGGCGAGCTGATACACCGGAAAATGGTCGATGCCATTTTCCCCGGGGGGATCTTCAGGCAGCGCCGCATGGTCGCCGGTCTCGCGCCGCGGGACAGCTATCGCCGCATACTCGACATGGGCTGCTCCACGGGGCATTTCACCACGGCGCTGGCGGAAACCTACCCGGACGCGGAAATGTTCGGGGTGGATCTGTCGCCGCGCAACCTGGAGCACGCGAGACGCCAGGCCAATCTAAATGGCCGGGCGTGGCATCTTTACCAGCGGCCCGCGGAGCGAAGCGGTTTTCCGGACGATTATTTTGATCTGGTGGCATCCTATATCCTGCTGCACGAACTGCCGGTCGACGCCATTGACTCCGTCTTCAGGGAGGCCTGGCGCGTGCTGGAGCCCGGCGGCGACATGCTGATGAGCGACGTGACCCGCTATGCCGATCTCGACAAGCTGGCGCAGTGGCGGGCGGATCGCGGCGCGACCTACGGTGGGGAGCCGCACTGGCGGGCCTCCGCCAGCGCGGACCTGGTGGCGATTGCCCGCGAGGCTGGCTTTGTGGATGTCGTCGGTGCCTACGAGGGTCCCGGCAACTACCCCTATGTCGTGCGTGGACGGAAGCCGCAATG
>JAWLGG010000073.1:0-9515 GCA_041685155.1 Chromatocurvus sp. | reverse complement strand
GTTGAGTCAGGGCAATGAGCGCTGCCGGCTGGCAGGCTCAGCCTGGCGACGTCAGCTGTCCAGTTCGATGCCGATGTCGCCTTCGCTGTGCAGGGTGAACAACTCACGGCGCGTGAAGACCCAGCGCGCCTCGCGCTTTTCCAGCATGTCGCGATACTCGCCCCAGACCGTGTACCGCTTGCCCTCGTTGGGACCGATACCGATATGGATTGCCTGCAGGTAGCTGCGCGCCGTCGCCCTGTCGCCGTCAACGTCGATTTCCACGCTGCCCGTCAGGTGCTGCGTCGCGCCGCACTGGGTGATCACCCGGCTGACCAGACCCACAATCGAATCCGGCCCGTGGAAGTCGCCCAGGCCGTGGTACACCGCCACGCTGTCATCGCCGAAAAGCTGTTTCAGTGCGGTCCAGTCGCGCGTATCGATGGCGAAGGCATAGTGATTGAGGGCTGAGTGAACGGCGCGAATCTCCGCCGCGGTGTCGCTGTTGTTGTGCACGGTGCTGCTCCTGGTTTTGTTATGGGAAGCCTGCCCTGATGTTATAGCCTACTTTCCCTATAAAAATCAAACGTGTTTGACTTTTTAATGGCTGCGGTTATCCTCGGTAACAGCGAAGAGGCAGGGTCCTGCGGTGGCATGGCGCCTGCTCCAGAAAAACATAACAGGAAGAGCGCCAATTGAAGAAGACGGAAGAATTCGACTACCTCGTCGTGGGATCGGGCTCCAGTGGCTCCGTGGTGGCGGGGCGTCTGGCATCCGAAAGCGGTGCACGCGTACTGTTGCTTGAGGCCGGAGGCGACAACCGTGATCTCCTGGTACGGATGCCCAAGGGCATTGCCCGGCTCGTACTGCGACCCGAATATACCTGGCAGTATGCGGTTCCTGGAAACCCGGACACCGGGCGCACCGATGAGATATGGCTGCGCGGCAAGGGTCTCGGCGGTTCGTCGGCGATCAATGGCATGATCTGGTCGCGAGGACACCCCTCGGATTACGCGCGCTGGGAAACTGTCGCGGGGTCCGATTGGGGCTGGCAGAACATGCTGGCAGCCTACCGCGCCGTCGAGGACCACGAGCTGGGTGAGTCTGATCTGCGCGGCGGCGGGGGCCCTGTCACCATATCCTCCGGGAGCTACCGCTATCCCCTGACCCGTCGGATGATCAGCGCCGGCGAGGAAATGGGGCTGCAGGTCTGCCCTGATCTGAATGATTCGCCGGCGCCGCGGGTAGGCTACTACAGTCACAATATCCGCAGGGGGCGTCGCGTGAGCGCCGCAGATGCCTTTGTGACGGCGGCCAGCCGCGACAGTGGGCTGACGGTCTGGACCGGGGCGCAGGTGCAGCGGGTGCTGTTTGACGGCGATCGGGCCAGCGGTGTCGAGGTGATCCACAATGGTCGGCGGCAGACGGTAGGCGCGCGGCGTGAGGTGATTGTCAGTGCCGGAGCCCTGGAGAGCCCGCGCCTGCTGCAGTTGTCGGGCATTGGCCCGGAGCCCGTGCTGCGCGAGGCGGGCGTTGCGCCGCGTGTGGTCAGTCCCGACGTCGGTCGCCGGCTGCGCGAGCACCTTGCGATATCCATGCCGTTCCGGATAAAGGAAGCCGGGGGCAATCACCGCGCTTTCCATGGCCTGGGCCTGGCGGCAAGCGTCATGAATTATGCCCTGCGCCGCCGGGGCTCCCTCGCCACCGGTCCCTTCGAGGTCGGCGCTTTTGCACGTATCGGGGAGGGACCGGGAGATCCTGATCTGCAGCTTTATCTCGGCGGGTTCACCTTTGCCATGAGTGATGACCATCATCCCGTGCCGCTGTCGCAGATCGACCGCAATCCCGGGCTGACCATCTACGGACAGCTTCTGCAGCTGGAGAGCGAGGGTGACCTCCGGATTGCGTCAGCCAACCCCGAGGATGCGCCATTGATACGCCCCAATTGGCTGGCGACGGAACGGGACCGGCGCATGGCCGTGGAAGCGCTGCGCTACATGCGGGAATACGCGGGTCAACCCGCCCTCAAGTCGGTCATTATCGAGGAGCTGTCGCCCGGTGCGACTGTGCGCGAGGACGCTGATCTCCTGCGGTCATTTCATGAACTGGCTACCTGTGGCCTGCACGCGACGGGGACCTGCCGCATGGGTCGGGATGTGGATTCCGTTGTGGATGAGAGACTGCGGGTGCGTGGAGTCCGGGGCCTTCGCGTTGTCGACTGCTCCGTGATGCCATCCCCGGTATCGGGCAATACCAACGCGCCGGCGATCGCCGCCGGCTACATCGCTGCTGACATGATCATGGGAGAGGCTGTATGAGCCATTCGGATTACGACGACAGGACGATTTTCATTACCGGCGCAGGGGCCGGCATCGGCCTGGCCTGCGCCACGGCCTTTGCCGATGCCGGGGCAACGCGTATCGCGATCATGGATATTGCGGAGGCGTCCCTGAAGACCTGCCGGGCGGCGCTGGTGACGCGGGGGGTGGAGCCTCTGTGCATCGTGGGCGATGTCAGCAGCGCGGAGAGTGTGGACGCGGCGCTGGCGCGAATCAATCAGGAGTGGGGTGGCCTGGATATCGCGGTGAACAATGCCGGTATCTCGGCACCCATCCGCCCGACGGGCGAGACCGAGGAGGCGGATTACGACCGACTCATGTCGGTCAACCTGAAAGGCGTGTGGCTGTGCATGCGCGCCGAACTGCGGATCATGGCGCGGCAGCAACGTGGCAGCATCATCAACATGGCGTCTGCGCTCAGTTCCCGAGTCTATCCCGGCGCCTCGTTCTACGTTGCCAGCAAGTTCGCCGTGGCCGGACTGACGCGCACCGCCGCCGTGGAGTACGCCACGCAGAACATACGCATCAACGCCGTCTGCCCGGGCAATGTGCTGACGCCGTTGCTGGAGAACACCACGACACCGGAACAGCTGACCGGGCTGGCCGGCCTCCAGGCGATGCAGCGGCTGGGTACACCGGAAGAAATTGCCGAGGCAGTGCTCTGGCTGGCCTCGGACAAGGCCTCATTCTGCACCGGAACGCTGCTCGCGGCGGACGGTGGCTGGACCGCCGGCTGACCTCGCCCGGCGCCTTTGCCCGCCGACTCTCCGTCACGAATCCGCAGACAAAAAAAGGGGCGGTGTATCACCGCCCCGGGGCCAGATCGACCAGACCTCAGTAATTGCCGAAGGTATAGCCCACTTCCAGGCCGAAGACCCGCGGTGGCCTCGGCGTATTGAAGCCGAACAGCGACGCGCCTGAACGCTCCGGCACCACCGCGAAGGTGTGGCTGTACTCGTCCTCATTCGTGAGGTTGCGACCGTAGACGCCAATGCGCCACTGGTTGTAGCGATAGCTCATGGACACGTCGAGCAGGCCGAAGGCATCCACCTGTGTGCCTTCAAAATTGGTCAGGGTGCCCTCGTAGGAATCGGTCCAGTTGTAGGACACGCGCCCGCTGAGCGCGCCACCCCCGATGTCGCCGGCATAGTTGAGCGCCGCCGTGTAGTTCCACTCCGGTGCGCGTCGCAGGTCGAGATCGCTGTTGTCGTCATCGAAGGAACCATCGGCAAAGATCTGGCCGCGGAACTCGTCGTAACTTGCATCCAGCCAACCGGCATTGAAGTCCAGGGTAAAGCCGGCGGGGAGCAGCGCAGTTGCCTCCAGCTCGACGCCGTCGATGGTGGCGCCGCCGGCGTTCAGTACCGCGTCCTGGTTGCCGCTGCCGGGGCCGGGGCGGGGAATGGTCTGCTCGAGCTGCATGTTGTCGTACTCCATGCGGAATACGGTGGCGTTCAGGCGCAGCCGCTGGTCGAACAGCGTCGATTTGATACCGATCTCGAAGTTGTCCACGGTTTCCGGCTCGAAGCCCTCGGCGAGAATCTCCGGTGTCACGGCGCGGATGCTGAAGCCGCCGCTGCGAAAGCCGGTGGACCAGGTGGCGTAGGTCATGATGTCCGGTGCCGGCTCCCAGCGTAGGCCAACACGGTGGATGACCTCGTCGTCGGTGCGTTCGCCACTGCTCAGGGGCAGCGTGGTTGCGCCGAAGACGGGCAGGAAAGCGGCCTTGGCCAGCTTTTTCGTCTCCTCGATATAGCGGGCGCCGAGCACCGCGTAGAGGTTGTCGGTGAGACGGTAGTCGCCTTCGAAGAAGAAAGAGTCGGAGTCCGATTCGGCGTTCGCCGTGTCCAGCTGGCAGGAGACCGTGTCGAAGCCGCAGCCATCCAACGGCAGGCCGAGAAGGAGCGAGATATCCGCGTCGTTCTCCCAGTCCTTCACCTTTGAGTTCCAGTAGAAATAGCCCGCTGTCACGCTGAGGCGGTCGCCGTCGTCATAGTCAAAGCGCGCTTCAAAGCTGTCCTGCTCGTAATCGCTCGCCCGGCGCACGTGGAAGATCTCCAGGGGCGAGCCGTCGAAATCAAGGAAGGTCTCTTCCTCGGAGTTCCTGTGCGCGGCGGTGATCACCGCCGATAGGTTCTGGGAAATCTCCCAGTTGATGTCCAGCTGGTAATCCTCGTTATCCAAAAAGAAGTCCTGCGGCAGATCCCCCGAGCCCTTGCGACGGTTGCCGGAGATCGGCGTATCCGGGCTCGCGGCGCAGGCGCCGAAGCCGGCACAGAATGCCGCCTGCTCGGAGTTGTAGGACAGCATCGGGGGGAGAGTGCCGTCCATCTCGGAGCGGTTGTACTGAGCTTCCACCTGTAGCGACGATGTGGGCTCCCAGAGCAGATGGACGCCGATACGCTCATCCTTGGAGCCGCCCTCGTCGGTACCCAGCGTCACATTGTCGTAGAAATCAGGCTTTTCGACGCGCGCCAGGTTGATCTTTGCGGCGAGACTCTCGCCCAGGGGTATGTTCAGAACCCCCTCCACGCTGGTGGCATCGTCCTCGGACTCGATGCGGGTACGTACCTTGCCGGCCCACTCACCGATAATCGGCTTGGTGCGGTAAATGTTGATGACGCCGCCTACCGCATTGCGCCCGAACAGCGTGCCCTGTGGCCCGCGAAGGACCTCGACGCGTTCGATATCCAGCAGGTTCATCGCGTTGCCGGTATTGGTGCCCAGGGGAACACCGTCGAGGTACATCAGTACGGTCGGGTCAAAGGTCTTTTCCACGTCCTGGTAGCTCAGGCCGCGTATCGAGATGCCGCCACCTCCAGGTGTGCCCGCTGCAATCTCGTCGAAGACAACGTTCGGTGCGAACTGCGCGATACCGGTGGCATCGCCGAGAAATGCGCTTTCGATGGTGTCCTTGCCGATGGATGACACGGCGAGCGGGGTGTCCTGCATGGATTCCTGTTTTTTCCGCGCGGTGACGACAACTTCCTCGAGCTGCGCATGGACGGGCAATGCCATCGCGCCGCTGAGGCCGGCGGCGATCAGTGACAGATACAGGGGTTTCTGCTTCATTCTGGAACTCCACATTATTATAAAAAAAACAGTTAGGTTCGTTTTCAATGATGCGGCACTGATGGCAGTTTCGCAACCCGGCTTACGGCCTGTGCTTGTGACTTTTTCCCATTGATTTTCCTGGTGTCTGCGAGCGCCGCATCAGGCGAAGCCCGCCACCCGCTCCACCAGCCAGAAGGACGACACGATGCCGATGCCATAGATTGTCGCCAGTTCCGCCTGTCGCCTGCGGGCGGCGAGGGCCGCTGCGGTTCCGGCGTAGCGGGCAAGGGTGCGGCACAGCAGGCCCAGTGCGATCACCGCGCCGATGAACAGCAGCTGCCCGACCTCGACCCCGACGTTGAAGAACAGCAGCGCCGTTGCCAGCTCTGTCTGCGGCAGCCCCACCTCGTAAAGCGCGTTCGCAAAGCCAAAGCCGTGCAGCAGCCCGAAGGTACTGGACACGCTGATCGGATAGCGCCAGGTCAGGCTCTGACGCCGCCCGTGGACAATCTCCGAGGCAAGGAAGACGATGCTCAGTGCGATTACGGCCTCTACCGGCGCGATGGGCAGGCGCACCACATCGAGGGCCGATAACACTAGGGTCAGGGAATGGGCCAGGGTAAAGCCGGTAACGGTAATCAGGATCCGATAGCCACTGCCGGCGATCCACAGCAGGCAGAGCAGAAACAGCAGATGGTCTGTGCCAACCAGAATGTGCTCCACCCCCAGCACGGTATAGCTCCAGGCGACCCCGGTGGCGGTCAGGGATTGCGGTACTGTCCAGTGTCTTTGCTCCGGGTCCAGAACTTCCGTCACCTGCTCGCCGGAAGCGCCCAGATAGCGAACCAGGCTGCTCAGAGAGGGATTGGCACCGGGATAGTCGATGCTCAGGGTCATGCCGCCGGCAGAGCCTGCGCAATCAAAGCTGGCGCGGCGCACCAGGCCGCTGCTGTCAATGCTTTCAGCGATATTGCCCTGTCGCTGGCAGCGGTCGGGCAGTGCGACAAGGGGCGCAGCGAGGCGGCTGAGAGAGGGGGGCGTCTTCCACTCCAGGCGGTAGGCGCCGCCCTGCAGTTCGCGCAGCTCGATATACAGTGGTCGACTGTCGTGAGCGCCTGCGACCGGAGGCAGGAGAAGAACCATGAATGCAATCAGCCGCAGAATCATCGGGCGTTACCCTTATCGTCGAGCCGCGCCTCGAGGCCCGATACACGCACCTGGTAGTCCGCTACCACGGCCTCGATCAAGGCCTCTACCTTGTCTTCCACCAGGGCGTCACGGGCATCCCGTGCCACCTGATCGCGCAGGTCGTTCAGCGACGGGACTCTCTCTTCCCGGTGCCTGGTCAGCAGTACCAGGTGATAGCCGTGGGCCGAGCGAATGGGACCGCGCCAGGTGCCCGGGTCTGGCTCTAGTGCGAACACGGCATCCGCCAGCGGGTCGCCGAAGTGGCTGGCCACCATGTCATGGCCCCGCTCCACGTAGTTGCTGTGATAGAGAAAGCGGTCGCCGTGGGAGACAGCCTGCGCAAACGGTACCGGGTCGCGCTCAAGGCGTTGCAGCTGCACCTCTGCCCTGGCTCTGGCCTCGTCTTCGCCGTGCTGATCGCTGAAGAAAATATGCGTGAAGGTTATCCTGGCGGGCTCCCGGTAATCGCCACTGTGTGCCTGCCAGTAGGCGTTCAGGTCTTCGTCCGACACTGCCTGATCGACATCGACAAAGCCGCGAAAGAGGAATTCCAGCTGCTGGACCAGGCGCAAGCGGGCAACGTAGTCGTTACTGCCCAGCGCCATGGCCCGGGCCTCGCGGTACAGCGCCTCCTCGCGGACATAGTCCTGTGCCAGCCGGGAGAGCTGCTCGCCGGGCATCGCCTCAAGGATCTGCCTGAATCGCTCCGGCTCGAAAGCCCGCGATCGGTACTGCAGGTGCGTCAGCAGGCTCTGCTCATTGACGACGATCGTGCGGGGGGCGTCCTCCTCTGTCGCCGGATTCAGGATGGCATGGAGCCCGAACAGGGCGACGCCGATAAGCAGAAAATGCAGCAGTGGCTCCCGCCAGATGGGTAACATGAGGAGTTTCCTGGCAGTTCGTCGCCAATGGGTTTACGGGGTGTACCAGATGGGCGACGAATAGGCCCTGTCCTGCAGGACCATCGGGGCGGCGTCAGGCACCTCGATCTCGAAGTATCTGGCGTCGTAGGCCGTCCAGCGCGGCGTGGGAATTTCCAGCACCCGCACGTAGTAAAAGGCCGGCTCACCGGGGTCGAAGTCCGGATCGCGCCATACCACCGCGAGCCCGGGCTCGCCAATGCTGTTGGTATAGCTGGCGCCCGCCACATCCGCGGTATTGCCTACCGGCGGTGCCTTGCCGGTCTCCGGATTCACTTGCCGGCCATCGGAGAGCGCGACGTCGTGGATGGTCTCGTGGGTTTCGCCCTCGGCATCCAGCCAGCCCTTGACCACCTGCACCCGGTCCAGGTTGGCGCCGTCCGGGTCCCGGGCCGCAACGATCATGAAGCTCGGGCTCTCGCCGGAGGGGGCGTCCGCCAGGTCTCCCCCCATGGGTACGCCCATGTGGTAACCCAGGCGCTCGTAGTCCGGGCTCGCCAGGTGTTCCTGCGCAAACTCCCAGCCACCGAAAAAGCGCAGCGTGATCCGGGGCCCGGTGGTGGCATACACCTCACGGCGTTTCATGGCATCGAACAACGATTCCCGGGTGTTTTCCTCTGCCCATACCGCCGCCAGGCCCGAGGCGCCCAGCTGCCAGCTTTCCTGGAGTACACCCGCCATTTTCTGGCGGGTGCGGCCCGGGCCCGGCTCCGACTCGACGAACTTGCCGAAGAAGTTTTCCTCGCTGGCGGTGCTGACCGCGGTGTGGGCATCGGTACTGCCGATGAGGCCGAACTTGAAGGGGTTCGCGCCGAGCGCCGCCTCATGCCGCAGACCTTCGCGGAAGGCCGAGCGGGCGTATTCGTACTGCAGCATCCGGTCTTCCTTGCCCGCCGACAGGGTGATGTTGCCCTCGTCCCAGGTTTCGAAATCGGCGAACTCGTCGTCGGGAGAGAGGTAGGGGTGGGTCTCGCCGTCGCCCTTGACCTGGGTCACTTCGTAGACCGGCTCCCAGCGCGCCCGGCGGCTGGCGTAATCGCTGTCGATGGGCGCGCCGTTTTCCCGCGTCGGGGAGAACATGCGCCCGTTGCTGACATTGCCATTGTGGGCGATAGCAAGAACCTGACCGCCGGTGTCCTCCTCGTAGTCCGCCAGCGCCGCCCACAGGTCTTCCGGGTCGAGACTGTGCTGGGCGGTGAAGGGAAGTTTCCGCACCGCCCTGTCGGCGTCGTCCCGATACAGCACCACCCGGTGCAGGTTGTCGCCGCTGACCATGGAGGTCCACTCGTAGGCCACGAAGGCGGTGAACAGGCCGGGCTCGTTGTAGCGGTCCGCGACCTCGGCGGCCTCTTTCCAGATATTGCGCCGCACAGGGTCGCTGACCCTGTACGCGGGATCGTCCGACTGGATGGCATCAGAAAAGGCCACCGCGAGCTCATTGGCCTCGTCCCGTGCCAGCAGCTCCGCCCAGCGCTGCCCCACCTCCCAGTTGCTGAGCGCGCTGTCGCCCGCCGCCAGGCGCTCATAGATTCCCATGTACTCGGCGTGGTCGGTCACCGCGAGGAAGTCCAGCGGGCGCCTCAGCCGCACGGGCAGGCCGTTGTCCACGATGACCGTCTCGCCGCGGGCAAAGCGGTAGGCCTGGTCCGCTGTTGCGCGGGTGCCCGTGATGTAGGCGTCTGCCGACAGCCGGGTGTGCAGGTGGGTATCCCCCCAGTAGAGGTTGGTCACCGGGTCCCGTATCTGGGGAGAGTAGGCGTCCCGGTCCGCTTCCCGGGCATGTCCTGCTGTCCCGCCACCGGTAAAGGCCGAGACAACAGCCATGCTGGCAGCCAGATGGACTGCCTTTCCCTGCCGACCGCGCCCTGACGTCTTCACGCGCATGCGTCACCTGCCCTTGATGTTGTGAGTGGTTCGGGTTGTCCCGCCTGCTCCCTGCTTCACAGGCGACATCCTGTGCCCGCCACGGGCTTCAGGTCACCAGCGCAGGGGCAGCGAGTCCAGCACGCCGACAATGCCGCCCTGGAAGGTGATG
>JAWLGG010000072.1:0-9615 GCA_041685155.1 Chromatocurvus sp. | reverse complement strand
GTGCAGCAGTTCCAGCGCTATCGACGTCTGGAGAAGGGCGCGACCGCGCGCTGGGAAGCGGAGCTGGCGATCGCCTATGTCAGCATGCTGCCGCGCAGTCCCTTCTACGATGCCGATGCCGCCCTGATCTCCTTCACCCAGCTGCAGCAGGACTACCGTGAGGACATGCAGCTGCACGACAGCATCGCGCTGCTGTACGAGGCGCTGGACGGATTCCTGCAGCAGGCCAAGCACCTCGACGACCTCGAGAACAGCAATGCCATTCTGCGCGAGGATCTGGAAAAGCGCGAGCAGGCGCTCAAGCGGCTGCGGGAACTGACCCTGGGTCAGCGGGAAGCTCGACCGTAAAGGTGGCGCCGACGCCGGGCGTGCTGTCCACCCGCAGCTGCCCACCCATGAGCTGGCAGTAGTCGCGGCTGATTGCCAGGCCAAGGCCGGTACCGCCGTAGGCAATGCTGGTTCCCGGTTCCGCCTGCACGAAGGCCTCGAACACCTTCTCCTGCTGCTCCGGCGTCATGCCGATGCCGGTATCGGCCACCGCAATACGGATATCGTAGGGCGCTTCGCCGCGGCGGGCTGACAGCGAGATAGTGCCGCCGTCGGTGAACTTGTTGGCGTTGCTCAACAGGTTGATCAACACCTGCCGGAACTTGCCCGCGTCCGAGTGCAGGAGCGGCAGGTCCTCCGCCAGGTCCATGGTCAGCCGGTTGTTCTTCTGCCGCAGTATCGGCGCCAGGCTGTCGCACACGTGGTGAAGTACCGTCTCGGGTCGGAAGGTCTCGAGGTTCAGTGCCATCTTGCCGGTCTCGATCTTCGACAGGTCGAGGATGTCATCGATCAGCGCCAGCAGCTGCCGCCCCGAGAGCGTGATGCGGCCCAGGTCCTGCTGGAACTGGGGCCGGTCGACCTTGCGGCGGTCTTCCAGTTCGTCATGCAGCATCTCGCTGTAGCCGATGATCGCATTCAGCGGTGTGCGCAGTTCGTGGCTGACGTTGGCCAGGAAGATGCTCTTGGCGGCATTGGCCTCGTCCGCGGCACGCTTTGCCTGCTGCTCTTCCTCGATGGCCGCGCGCAGCTTGTCGGACATGGTGTTGAAGGCGTCGGCGAGATCGCCGAGTTCACCGTCGTCATCGATGTCCTCGATACGGTAATCCAGGTCGCCGCTGCCGATCCGCTCGGTACCCCGCTTCAGCCGCTTCAGGGAGTCATTGGTGTAGCTGACCAGGAAGAAACCCAGTATCGCCGTGAGAAATATCGACGCGATGAAGCCGATGACGGTGATACGGTCGGTCAGGGCGATGGTGCGATCGATGACGCTGGCGCGCTGTACCGCAATGAAGGCCTGTCGCTGCTCCAGTTCCTTGAGCCGCTGGCTGGCCTCAAGGAAGGGCAGGGGGTCGTCGACATCGACGGTGAATTCGTCGTCGTTGTAGTTCCTGTAGAAGGCCAGCCAGTCATCGAGCAGCGTGTTGCCGCTGGCCAGCAGGCGCTCGAACTGCAGCTGCGTCACGTCGCGGCTCAGGGCGCCGAGATTGCGGATGCGCTCGCGGATCACGCCGATGTCGGCGATGGCACGGGCCTGCTCGTTGTCCTCGAGGCGGTCGTCCGTGGTCTCCCGCAGCGTTGCCAGCACCAGGATCTGCTGGCGCTGGTCGTTGAGCATCTGCTCGAGCTCCGTCGACAGCTGTGCTGCCTCCACTGCCTGGCGGTAGGCGACCATACTCTCGCTACGTGCATAGCTGCCCCAGAAGTGCGTGCCCACGTTGATCGCGAACAGCACCAGAATGGTAAAGAGCGACAGCGTAAGTCGACGGCGCAGGCTCATGACGGCAGGTAGGTCCGGATTTTCTCCAGCAGTCCGGGGAAGTCCACGGGCTTGGTGGCGAAATCATCGCAGCCGGCCGCGAGGGCGCTCTGGCGGTCAGTCGCCATGGCGTGTGCCGTCAGGGCGATTATCGGTATCTGCTGCGTGCGCGGGTCGGCCCGTGCGCTGCGACACGCGGTCCACCCGTCCATGACCGGCAGGCTCATGTCCATCAGCACCAGCGACGGCTGCCGGTGGCGCATGATGTCCAGCGCCTGCTCACCGTCCGCGGCCGTGATGACCTCGTAGCCGGCGCGGTCGAGCCGTCGGCTGAGCATGTCGCGGCCCATCTCGTTGTCCTCCACCAGCAGGATGCGGTGGCTCGTCACGGGGCACTACCGAGCACGCGGTGTATGTGCAGGGGGACATCCATGCCGGGGGCCTGTATCTCGCGACTGTCATCGACACGATAGCTGCCGCGCAGCTGCTGCAGCGTGGCATCGGCGATGACCACGTCGCCGCCGCGCGTGACGTCCTCGATGCGCGCCGTCACGTTCATCGCGTGGCCGACAAAGCCGTATTTGCTGCGCCGCTCCGAGCCGATATTGCCGGCGATGACCTGCCCGGTATTCAGGGCAATGCCCGTGTACAGGGCGGGGAAGCCCTCTTCCGCGTTGTGCCGGTTGAGCTCGTCGTGGGCGGCCTGCATGGCCAGGGCGCACTGCACCGCGCGATCGGCGTCGTCATCGCGCTGCTGCGGTGCGCCGAACACCGCAAGAATGGCATCGCCGATGAATTCGTCGATGGTGCCCTGGTAGCTGAGGATGATGTCGGTCATCGCGCCGAGATAGCGGTTGAGCATGCGCACCACTTCGCTCGGTTCCAGCTGCTCGCAGAGCGTGGTGAAGCCGCGGATGTCCGACATGAGGATGGTGACCTCGCGCAGGTTGCCGCCGAGATCCAGCCCTTCTGGCCGCTCCAGGATATCGGTCACGATCTCGTCCGAGAGGTAGCGGCCAAAGGTCGCGCGGATAAACTGCTCGTTGCGCTCGAGCTGCTGGCGATACTGCTCCTCGCGGTCGTGCCAGCGCTTGCGCTCGATGCCGGCCTTGATCCTCGCCTGCAGCAGCACCGGGTTGAAAGGCTTGAACAGGTAGTCGTCGGCACCGGCCTCGATGCAGCGGATAATGCCCTGCATGTCCTGGTGCCCCGAGATGACGATGACCGGGGTGGCGTGCCAGTCCGGATGCGCCTTGATCCGCCGCAGTACCTCGTGACCATCCATGCCCGGCATGAGCAGGTCCAGCAGGACGACATCGACATCCGCCTGCTCGAGGGTCGCCAGCGCTTCGTCGCCACTGGCCGCGGTCACCACGAAATGGCCGCAGCGGGACAGATAGCGTGCCACCAGTTCGCGGTTCTCCTGGCGGTCGTCCACGGCGAGAATGAAACCCGCTTCTCCGGCGATGGTCATGCCGCCGTCGAGGTCTGCCTCCATCGGCGCGGGGTCTTCCGCGCTGCGGGTCGCCAGAAGCAGTCGCTGCAGCGACGCCACCAGGGCTTCCGGTGCCGCCGCCGGCAGAGCCTCCTCCAGCATCTCGCCGTAGCCACGCAGGGCGCTCAGCTGGTTGCGGATGTCGTGCCGGGTGTGCGCGGTGGTATCGGCCAGCATGCCCGCCATGGTCTTGCCCGACCGGCGCAGGCTCGTCAGGTCCTCGTAGGCCTCGGGCGGCAATCCCGTTGCGGGTGTCTCCAGGTCGAGCAGCTCGCCGATGGCGCGCAGCAGGCTTTCGCGCCAGGGGTAGACGAGGGTGCCGTCCGCCAGCGACGCTGCCTGTGCCTGCCCCGTACCTGCCTGTGTCTCGTGTTCCATGCGCGCTGAGTATAGCTGCGCACTGCCTGCCGGGGAAATGCCAGGGGCCAGTCGCCCACTAGGTGCACACCCGCGATTGCATAGGGTACTATTGCCGGGTTAGTGAACTTCCGGGCCCCGAGGGGAAAGACGCCTATATGTTGCAGCAAGTAGAGATATTCCAGGGTCTGTCGGACGATGAAATCGACACACTCACAGAGAGCAGCACCCGCCGGTCTTTTCCCAAGAACACCGTCGTTATCCACGAGAATGACCCTGCCGACTCGCTGTTCGTCATTGAAAGTGGCCGGGTCAAGGTCTACTGCAGCGACAAGAACGGCAAGGAATTCATCATGAACACCCAGGGCGTAGGGGATTATTTCGGCGAGCTGGCCCTGCTCGACGACAGCACCCGCTCCGCCTCGGTGCGCACCGTCGAGAAGTGCACCTTCTGCATTGTCTACAAGGACGACTTCAACCGCGTCCTCGATGAGCACCCGAATATCGCGCGCCAGCTCATTCGCAACCTCGCCTCAAGGGTGCGCAAGCTCACGGCGGATGTGAAGAGCCTGGCGCTGCAGGACGTCTATGGACGGGTGGCAAACGTGCTCATGGACCTGTCGGAGGAGCGCGGAGACGGCACCCTGTACATCGCCGACAAGCTCACCCAGCAGGACATCGCCGACCGGGTCGGCGCCTCGCGGGAAATGGTGGCGCGCATCCTCAAGGACCTGACCATCGGCGAATACATTCGCTTCGAGGGCCGCCACATCATCATCAACACGCGGCTGCCCGCCAAGTACTGACCCGCGGCCGCGCGCTACCGCAGGGGCCCGCCTGGCTCACTCATCGCCGGGCTCGACGCCGGTCACTTCCAGCTCCAGGGTGCCGACCGCCAGTCGCGCCCGCAGCCGTTCCCCGGGTTGCGCATCGGCGGCACGGCGCAGAATGTCGCCATCCGCACGGCTCACGATCGCGTAGCCTCGCTGCAGGGTTGCCAGCGGACTCAGCGTATTCAGCAACTGCGCCAGCTCCCGCAGCCGCGACGACCGCTCCTGCACCCGTCGCCCCGCGGCCTGCTGCAGGCGCTGCTGCGTGATGCCCAGCAGGGCCTGGCGTTCGCGGATACGCGGTGCCGGGCTGTTCTGGCGCAGCGCCGCCGCCAGCGAGTCAACCCTCGCCCGGGACTGCACAAGCCGCTGGCGCTGGGCGCGATGCAGTCGCTGCTCCATATCGTCCAGCCGCTGTGTCCGCTCCCGGATGGCCGTGCCCGGATGCTTGAGCCGCGCCTGCAGGTGCCCGAGGTCGCGACCCAGGCGCTGCAGCTGGCGCTGCGCGTGTTTTTTCAGATCCCCGGCGTGGCGCTGCAGCTGCTGCAGCCAGGCGGACTGGTCGGGGCTGAGCAGCTCTGCCGCCGCCGATGGCGTCGCGGCGCGCTGGTCTGCCACGAGGTCGGCGATGCTGATATCGGTCTCGTGACCGACGGCGCTGACCACGGGCAGCGCGCTCGCGGCGATGGCCCGCGCCACTGGCTCCTCGTTGAAGGCCCACAGATCCTCCAGGGAGCCGCCGCCGCGGCCGACCAGCAGGACATCGAATTGGCATGCGCCGTCCCGCTGCCAGCGATTGGCGCGCTCGATCGCGGCGGCGAGCTCCGCCGCCGCCTCGCGCCCCTGCACCGCAACCGGTAGCAGGGATATCTCGATCAGGGGGCAGCGCCGGCGCAGGACGGTGAGAATGTCGTGGATGGCGGCCCCGGTGGGGGAGGTGATAACGCCGAGGTGGCGGATAGCCGGCGGCAGGGGCCGCTTGCGTTCCGCCTCAAGCAGCCCCTCGGCACGCAGGGCATCGCGCAGTGCCTCGAAGCGGGCCTGCAGCGCGCCGGCGCCGGCGGGCTCCATGAACTCCACCACCAGCTGGAATTCACCCCGGCCCTCGTACAGGGAAACCCGCGCCCGCAGCCGCACCTGTTCGCCGTTGCCCGGGCTGAAGCGCAGGCGGCTGTTGCGATTGCGGAACATCGCGCAGCGCACCTGCGCGGCGCTGTCCTTGAGAGAGAAGTACCAGTGGCCGGATGAGGGGCAGACAAAGTTGGAGATCTCGCCCTCGACCCAGACCCAGTCAAAGTGGCTTTCCAGCAGCGTTCTGGCCTTGCGGTTGAGCTGGCTGACGCTGAGGGTGGGGGCGCTGCTGGCGCTGGTGGGAGACACAGACAAGAGAAGGGCTTGGTTTACCTGATGTTGCCGAAGGCCCTATAATTGCATGTTTACCATCCAGCCGCCAACCGGAGGCACCGCATGCTGCGCATCGCAGAAGAAGCCCTTACATTCGACGACGTCCTGTTACTGCCAGGCTATTCCGACGTCGTCGCCACCGGGGTCACGCTGGCGTCGCGCCTGACACGTGGAATCCCGCTCAACATTCCGCTCATCTCCTCGGCGATGGACACGGTGACCGAAGCCCGGCTCGCCATCGCCATGGCGCAGGAGGGCGGTATCGGCATTATCCACAAGAGCATGAGCATTGCGGAGCAGGCCGAGCAGGTGCGTCGGGTCAAGAAGTATGAGTCCGGCGTCGTCAAGGACCCCATCACGATCCAGCAGTCCGCGACCATCCGCGAACTGATCGAGCTGACCGCGTCCAACGGTATATCCGGCGTTCCCGTGCTCAACGGCGACGACCTGGTCGGCATCGTGACACGTCGCGACCTGCGCTTCGAGACCAGCCTCGACAAGCTCGTCTCCACCATCATGACCCCGCGGGACAAGCTGGTGACGGTGAAGGAGGGGGCCAGCTCCGAGGAAGTGCAGCGACTCCTGCACCAGCACCGTATCGAGAAGATCCTCGTGGTCAGCGATGACTTCGATCTGCGCGGCATGATCACGGTCAAGGATTTTGACAAGGCCGAGAGCTTCCCCGACGCCTGCAAGGACAGCTTCGGCCAGCTGCGCGTCGGCGCCTCCATCGGCGTGGGCGCCGACACCGATGAGCGGGTCGACGCGCTGGTTCGCGCCGGGGTGGACGTGCTGGTGGTCGATACCGCACACGGGCACTCGCTGAACGTGCTCAATCGCGTGCGCAGGATCAAGGAGCTGCATCCCGAGGTGCAGGTGATCGGCGGCAACATCGCCACGGCAGAGGCCGCCATCGCATTGAAGGAGGCGGGCGCCGATGCCGTGAAGGTCGGGATCGGCCCCGGCTCCATCTGCACCACGCGTATCGTCACCGGCATCGGCGTGCCCCAGGTCACCGCCATTGCCAACGTGGCTGCGGCCCTCGAGGGCACCGACATCCCCATCATCGCGGATGGCGGCATCCGCTTTTCCGGCGATATCGCCAAGGCCATCGTCGCCGGCGCGCATTCGGTGATGATGGGCAGCATGTTCGCCGGCGTGGAAGAGGCGCCGGGTGAGGTCGAGCTGTACCAGGGTCGCACCTACAAGGCCTACCGCGGCATGGGCTCCATGGGGGCCATGTCCGGCAAGCTCGGTTCCTCCGACCGCTATTTCCAGGACGCGAGCAAGGGTACGGAAAAGCTCGTGCCCGAGGGCATCGAGGGCCGCGTCCCCTACAAGGGGCCCGCCTCGGCCATCATCCACCAGCTCATGGGCGGGCTGCGTTCGGCAATGGGCTACACCGGCAGCCGGGACATCGAAACCATGCGCACCCTGCCGCGCTTCGTTCGCGTCACCGCCGCCGGCATGTCGGAATCCCACGTGCACAACGTTTCCATCACCAAGGAGGCGCCCAACTACCCCGTTAGTTGAGCGCCGTCGCCAGCGGACTCCGCGCATGACAGACATACACGCCCAGAAAATCCTCATCCTGGATTTCGGTTCGCAGTACACGCAGCTTATTGCCCGACGCGTCCGCGAGGTGGGCGTGTACAGCGAGATACGCCCCTGGGACATCGACGACGAGGCCATTGCCGCCTTCGCCCCCAACGGCATCATTCTCTCCGGCGGGCCGGAGTCCGTGCCGGCGCCGGGCTCGCCGCGCGCGCCGGCCAGCGTTTTCACCCTCGGCGTTCCCGTGCTCGGTATCTGCTACGGCATGCAGACCATGGCCGAGCAGTTCGGCGGCAGCGTCTCGGCATCGCCGACCAGCGAATTCGGCTACGCGCAGATTCGCCTGACGGCGGACAACGGCCTGCTGCACGACATTCGCGATCACCTGGACGCGGACGGCAATGGCCTGCTGGATGTGTGGATGAGCCATGGCGACAAGGTCGCCAGCGTGCCCGATGACTTCTATACCATTGCCGCCACCGACAGCTGTCCCATTGCCGGCATGGCCCACCGTGGGCAGCCGTTCTTCGGCATACAGTTCCACCCCGAGGTCACCCATACGCTGCAGGGCCGACGTATTTTCGAGCACTTTGTTCTCGAGCTGTGCGGCTGCGAGCGCCTGTGGACACCGGCGAACATCGTCGACGACGCCATTCGCCGCGTGCGCGAGACGGTCGGGCAGGACAAGGTCCTGCTCGGACTGTCCGGCGGCGTCGACTCCTCGGTGGTGGCGGCCCTGCTGCACCGGGCCATCGGGGATCAGCTCACCTGCGTCTTTGTCGACAACGGCCTGCTGCGCCTGCACGAGGGCGACCAGGTCATGGAGATGTTCGGGCGCAACATGGGCGTGCGCGTGATCCGCGTGGATGCCGAGGACCTGTTCCTGTCCCGGCTCGACGGCGTTGCCGATCCCGAGGACAAGCGCAAGCGCATTGGCAACACCTTCATTGAAGTGTTCGACGACGAGGCGACCAGGCTCAGGGACGTGAACTGGCTGGCCCAGGGCACCATCTACCCCGACGTGATCGAGTCCGCCGGCGGCGCCACGGGCAAGGCACACGTGATCAAGTCCCACCATAATGTCGGCGGCCTGCCCGAGACCATGAAGATGGCACTCGTGGAGCCGCTGCGCGAGCTGTTCAAGGACGAGGTGCGACAGATCGGGCTCGAGCTGGGCCTGCCCTACGACATGGTCTATCGCCACCCCTTCCCGGGACCGGGTCTTGGCGTACGCATTCTCGGCGAGGTGAAGAAGGAATACGCCGAGCTGCTGAGGCAGGCGGACGCCATCTTCATCGCCGAACTGCGCCGCTCCGGATGGTATGAAAAGACCAGCCAGGCCTTCGCAGTGTTTTTGCCGGTAAAGTCCGTGGGCGTGGTCGGCGACGGGCGGCGCTACGAGTACGTGATTGCCCTGCGCGCGGTGGAGACCGTGGATTTCATGACGGCGCGCTGGGCGCACCTGCCCTACGAACTGCTGGAGACGGTATCGAACCGGATCATCAACGAGATTTCCGGGGTGTCGCGGGTGACCTATGACATCAGTTCCAAGCCGCCGGCGACGATTGAGTGGGAGTGAACGGTACTGGCAGGCAATGACTGGCACTGGCTGGCATCACAGCTGAGGCTTCAAGATCTCGCAGCTGAGCGATAAACTGTATAAAAACACAGTATCGCAAGGATGCGGATCATGCCCCAAGTGGCGGCCAGGATGGCCAGCCGGGACGAGAACACTGGTCGTTACCAGCGTCACCGGACCGAGCAAACCCTGCTCTATCGGATCGTCGAAGAATACTACCCGGCGTTCGCTGGCCATTTGGCGGAGCAGGGCAGGGAACTGCCGGATTACGTGCACCGCGAGTTCGAGGACTACCTGAAATGCGGCCGTCTCGAGCCCGGTTTCTGCGGGTGCGCTGCGAGTCCTGTCAAGCTGAGCATCTGGTTGCCTTCAGCTGCAAGCGTCGGGGTTTCTGTCCGAGCTGCGGGGCGCGGCGCATGGCCGAAAGCGCGGCCTTGTTGGTCGATGAAGTCTTGCCCGAACAACCTGTGCGGCAGTGGGTATTGAGTTTCCCATTCCAGCTACGTTTCCTGTTCGCCAGCCGGCCCGAGATCATGGGCCGGGTGCTTGGCATCGTCTACCGCGTCATCGCCACGCATCTGGTCAAGAAAAC
>JAWLGG010000071.1:0-9616 GCA_041685155.1 Chromatocurvus sp. | reverse complement strand
CATCACGCGTCTCCCAGGCCGGCACTGAAAGGCCGGATGGCAGCGGCCTTCGCCTCGGCCTCTGTAGCGTCACGCTCCGGAACGACCCAAGACTTCTGCGCCCGCGGCAATAGCTCAAGGAGCGCATCAACCGTCGCGTCCAGCGGGTCGAGCCCCGTGGCAACACACAGGGTTGGCTGGTGAACCTGTGGCAATCGATGCTCTATCGGCTGTCGGAACACGGCGTGATAGGCCTTGTGGTAGGTCTCCAGGTTCATCAGAACATCCACCGTCAGTTCATGCAGCCAGCGCGGATCGAGAACGCCGGGCGGGCGGACATGATCCCGGTCCCGACGGTAATAGGGGTAGAAGAGCATCTGGTCGCGCACAAAGTTCCAGGCCCAGTGAAACTGGCTTCCCGTCATGTCCGGTGCCATGACCGGTGCATAGTTCTGCAGAAACTCGGCGCGCTCGTCGGCCTGCATAAGGGCAACGCCGTCAAGGACAAGACCTGCCACCGAATCCGGGGCAGCAATCGCCATCTCGACCGCAATGTGTGCACCGGTGTGACTGCCGTACACCACGTAGCGCTGGATACCCCGCGCCTGCATGTAGCGGAGCATGGTGTGCGCGTAATCGATAATCTCTGGCGTCGCCAGGGGTACCGGGTCTGAAAGACCGTTGCCCATGGTATCCGGGGCGCTGACCGGATGCTGCGGCGCCAGCGCCGCGGCGATGGGGGCCGTGGTACTCGCGGAGGCCGGGGAGGCGTGCAGCAGGAGCATGGGCAATCCGCCACCCGCATCGCTGTAGTAGTGATGAATCCGTCCGTCGTCGGTTCGCACGAACCCACGCTCGAGAGTATCTACCGCATCCGCCAAATGAACACCAAACCAACATAAGGGAGGAGTGGAGTGTGTACCGCGCTCCCGGGCTTGTACAGTTACACATCCAAGCCATCAGGTATCAAGAAATTCGTTAACAGGCCAGCGCAGCGCGGGATAGGATCCGCAAGTAGAGCAGCAGCGCTATCGCTGTCCATACTGCGCGACAGTGCCGATCCAGAATCAGGTCCCGGCTGCCATCCAGAGTAATGGTTAAAAGGAAGGGTCCCATGCCACGTGACATACAGGCCGCGCTTTCCCCCGGGCCGGGTGAGCCCTGGCGCATAGAGCCCATGATTCTCGATGATCCCGGGCCGCACGAAGTCGTCATCGAGGTCAGGGCCGCAGGCATCTGCCACACCGACCTGGGCGTCGCGGATTTCATGCCGGGCCGGCATGTCTTTGGCCACGAGGGCGCCGGTATTGTCGTGGAAACCGGTTCGGCCGTGCAGGGCCTGCGGCCTGGCGATCGCGTCGTCGCGACCTTCGGGTCCTGCGGTACCTGTCCCAACTGCCTGCGCGACACCCCGGCCTACTGCTTCGACCACCTCGCGATCAATCTTGAGGGCAGACGCCTCGGCAGCGACTCGCCAACGCTGCGGCTGGCGTCGGGTGAAGCGGTCGGTGGCGCCTTTTTCCAGCAGTCGTGCTTTGCCGACCACGCCATCGCCACAGAGCGGAACGTGGTGAAAATTCCCGAGTGGCTCGATTTCAGTATGGCGGCTCCGCTGGGCTGTGGCATACAGACCGGCGCCGGTGCTGTAATGAACTGCCTCAATGCCCAGGCCGGGCGACCCATTGCAATCTTCGGCGTCGGCGCTGTCGGTCTCGCCGCCGTGATGGCCGCGGCAATTCTCGGGTGTGAGCCGATTATCGCACTGGACATTCGCCCCGAGCGCCTGGCCCTCGCCCGGGAATTCGGCGCGCACCATGTGATTGACGCCAAAGGCGATCCTGTCGGGGAAGTTCGGCGGCATGCGCCGGGCGGTTGCAGCTATTCACTGGATACCGCTGGCCTGCAGTCCACCTTCGAGGCCGCGCTGGCGATTCTCCACCCCGGCGGCGCCTGCGGTGTCGTAACCACGCCGGGCCCCTGGGGTGAACCGGTGCCCCATCCGGGCGGAGACCGCTTTGTTTCCACTCATCTGATCGGTGTGATCGAGGGCAACAGCGTGCCGGACAGTTTCATCCCCCACCTCATTGAGCAGCACAAAGCGGGTCGATTGCCTTACAACCGCTTTCTGACGCGATACCCGTTTCACCGCATCAGCGATGCCCTGGCAGATGCCCGCTCCGGTGCCGCGATCAAGGCGGTACTGGAATTCTGACAGCAGATTAGTACGATCGATTAACCGGCCGCAGCATACTGCACTACACCACGCGGTGCCGACCGGGGCAGGCTTTTATTCCTGGCTGTGGCGACTTACTTTGGCATAACCCGTGGTAACGCCCAGGGCCGCTGCCGCATAATAGAAAACGGCATAGCACACCATCGACAGGACGAGACCGAACAGGGCGGGAACAAACACCTCGGGTGACAGCAGTATGTTCCGGCTCACCAGGTACGCACCGGTGGCGCCCACCGCGTAGGCGACGACCGCTGCCCAGTTCCAGGTATGCAGGCCGTCCAGATGTGCGGGATCATAGCGTCGTTTGTGCACGATGTAGTAGTCGACGATCATGGGGCCGATCAAGGGCGGCACGATGGACGCAAGGAGGCCTATCCAGAACTCGAAGTAGCGATAGAGCCCCAGTCCCAGCACCGTGCCCAGCAGACCCCAGACAATCACCATGGCATGCTTCGGTCGCTTGAAAACCGCCGCGGTCTGGATGACCGGCAGGTACAGGTTGGCATCGCCGGTGGTCCACAGTGCGAGGCTCATGGCGATGACACCGATGCCACCCACTATCATGCCCTGCTGCAGCAGGTAGCTGGTGAAATCGGCAGATCCCGAAACCACGCCGCCCAGCGCACCCACAATCTGCAGAAACCACTGCGAGATCATCAGAACGATGAAGGGGATCGCCAGCGCGACCCAGACACGACGGGCAAAGCGCGTGTACTCCGCCATCGCGACCGCTCCGACGATCCAGGAGCCGATAACGAGATTCACGGCGGCGACGAAGGATATCGGGCTGGCGGACGATGCGCTGCGGGACAGTTCGAGAAAGGCAGCTGTGCCGCCCGCCTTGTCGATGTTCAGGTAGATGGCATAGAGACCCACGAGCACCAGAATCGTCACAGCCGGCACGCTCACCGCCTCGATCCCCTTGACTCCGAAGTACGTGGTGGCCGTGAAGAGGAGCCCGCCCAGGGTCGCGACGATATAGAACGTCGGGCTGTCGAAATCCTGCGCCCAGGCGAAGCCGAACGCACCGACCACAATCGCCTGCCAGCCCGTGGTGAGGAGGGCGAGAAAAATCACCGGGAGGTAGACCCCGACGCGCCCGTAGGTGAACTGGTACAGCAGCCCGGAATTGCAAGCGGTGCGGTATCCCATGTAGGCGACCAGGCCGCCGATAATGAAGTTGACCAGATTGCCGAGGAAGGTGGCGCCGATCAGGTCCGGCCAGAAAGGAACACCGGCGCCCAGTTGTCCGCCGGTAATCAGGCCGGTTATCAGAAACCCCCAGCCAAAGGCCAGAGTGAGCATCGGTAGCGTGCCCTGTCTTTGCTCGGGACGCACCGGAGCAAAGGGGTTGTCGGGGCTCTCGGCTTCCAGAGCACGGTCCAGTGTCCACCAGGCCTTCAGACTCCTGCGCATGTTGTCTGCCCCCATTCTTTTATGGCTGCGTAACCACCTCGAGATACCGGATCAACAACGCGCGCTTCTGATCATCGTCAATTCCACCGAATACCATCGACGTGCCCGGCACCAACCCGGATGGGCTGAGAAGCCAACTGTCCATGGTATCCCGGTCCCACGCGTGATCAGCCGCCCTGAGAGCCGGGGAATAGGTGTCGAAATACGTCGCACTGCCTGCGACACGTCCAAAGACACCCATCAAAGATGGGCCTAACTTGCCGCCATTATCCCCAGAAGTCAGTGTGTGACAGGCACTGCACTGCAGGAACAGAATTCGCCCCATCTTCATTTCCTGCTCGGTCAGGGGCGAGACCGCAACGTCGGAACCGTTGGCGCTGCTAAAGACGCTGAAAACCAGCATGCAGGCTGCGGCAGTGAACAGCCAGACTTTCCTTGCACGACCCATGCTGACTCCCATCAGAACTTCTCCCTGTTCAGAATCTCAGCAGTCCGGTGACTGCCGCGGCGGACATCAGAACGTACACCAGAGCGACCGGGCTCTTACACCCATAACCTCATGAACCCCTGGAAAACTGAAACCTCAATGAGGCCTCACGACCTGACTGATATAGTAGCCGCCAGGGTGAAGGATGTGGATGCCATACGCAGACGTTATCTGACTGGCGATCAGGTAGCGGAAAGCTTGATCACTTCTGCTGCGCGAGCGTTCGCTTCCTGGTCACGTTCTACTGAAATGGGCGTACTCTTACATCATCCACTTTCTGGGGGTCTTGAAGCGGTCAACGGACAACTTACAGCGAACCGCGTCATGATCAGGAGGCTCACTGCTTGCCACTTGCTACCAGACGGCCAACGTAATCTTCGAATTTCGCGGGTGGTCTGCCCAGCAACCAGCATAAAACATTGGGATTCCCGCGAAAGCCGTGCTTATCGTAGTGCGCGTTCATTGCGATCATCTGCTCTACCCGATCATCACCCGCCCCCCTGGCACGGGCGCCCTGCTCCATCTGCTGCAGGCTCATTGCCTCTGCTCGAACCTGTCGCTGCAGCTGCCTGCCGATAATTCCGGCCATGTCCTGCTGGCTGAGATCCTGCGGTCCGGCAAGTTCGTAGCAGGCGTATAGGTGTCCGGGCTGCGTTGCGACAAGGGCAGTCGCCTCGGCCAGATCCACCAGATCGACCACGCTGAAGCGCTGCTCTACGCTGAAAGGCATCGCGTGCACACCGGTTTCCAGGATCTGCTTCCAGATGTTTTCCAGATGCTGCATGTAGCGCGAAGGCTGCACGATGGAATAAGCGAGGCCGGACTCAACCAGGTGTTGTTCAGCATCGAGCTTCAGTCGGTGATGGCGTATATCGCGGAGCAGCGGATGCATCACGGAGTAGTAGATAAATCGCTCGACCCGGTGATGCAGCGCTGCGCTTATGAAACGGCCCGTAATCTCGAGTTCATCGGGATGCATGGGGGGACCGATGTGTACGATCCCATCGCAGCCTTTGACTGCCTCATCGACGGTCTGCTTTTCCTGCATGTTGCCGACTGCATAGTCGATAGCGCCGAGACTCTCCAGGTCGGGCCATTGTCCCTCATTGCGTATGAACACTTTCACCCGTGCCCCTTTCGCTGCCAGCGCAGTCAGTACAGCGCGGCCGGTTCTGCCATTGGCGGCGGTCAGGAGTATGGTCATCGGTATTACCTGTGCAGCGGATTTATTTCGGTCGCTGACCACGCGATGGCAACAGCGCCGCTAGGAAATGACAACGCTACCGCAAGGTGACTGCGTGAATCCAATAAGCAGTAGGCATGCCGGGATGCACTACGGGCATGACCTCTCAAGGAACGACCTCACGGCGCGCTCCCTGATCCCTGTCAGCACGGAGAGACAGAGTATTGACGAACTGACCGCATGACCCACTATTTGCGGTTTTCGGGTGGCAGCGCGGCATGCCAGTTCACGCAGGAACGCTCAATCACGGGGATCACGCCGGCGATGGGAGGGCGCTGGGTCTGGCTGCTGCGCAGGATCAGGCCCGCCTCGCGCACAAGTGTTCCGCCATCACGGCGCAGCACACAAATCTCGCCGCTGGCAATTTCCTCTTCCATCCAGAGACGCGGCAGCATTGCAACAAAACGACCGGTCAGCACGAGGTCCTTCAAGGTCGACAGGGAGCTGGTTTCAACGGCTACCGACGGGGGCGGCAGCGAGGAACGGGCAAAAAAGCTCTCAATAAAACTGACGATATGCGGATGTTTTACGATTGCCCAGTCAGCCTGCTGCAGCGCACTCGTCGTGACATGATCCAGCTGCGCGAGGGGATGGGCTGCACCGGCGACAAACTCGGTACCAACGCTGAAAAGGGGCTTCAGAGTTACATCGGGAGGAACGACGTCTGGCGGAAAATTCGATACGATCACATCGATGTCGCCCCGCCTCATGGCGTTGACCAGATCTTCAAAGAAACCCTCGGTGATACGCAGATGCAGTCCCGGGAAGCGCTCTGTAACATCAGGAATAATGTGTCGTATGAGCGAAGGGGCGAACAGCGAACCGATGCCAATATGAACATGCCCCTGTTCCCCGCGAGATATGGCAGTGACATCGCGGACCGCAAATTCGGCCTGACGGATAATCAGCTGCGCGTAGCGGTAGAGAACGTCTCCCGCCTCGGTCGGCGTTATCGACCGGCTATTGCGGATGAGCAATGGGCCGCCGATCCGATCCTCCATATTCTGGATACTTCGCGTGAGTGCCGGCTGCGTGATGTGCTGCTCCCTGGCCGCCCGGGTAATGCTACCGAGGTCGACGACCGCCACGAAATGCCTCAATTGTTTGATCTCAAAATGTATCAATTAAGCGCCTGCCTCTACTCAGTGTTTGGATCACCTGCAGCACAAGTGACACTATCAGCCCCTCCTGGTGATCCGCTTCTTGACGAAAGCCCACAGTGATCAAGTCCAGCCATGGTCTACCCGCAGATCGTCAACTCAGTTTAGGACAATAACCGGCATGCGACCCTTTTCCCAGGCGATATAACTGAACAGCTTTCCGCGTTCACGTGTGTCTCTTCAGGCGAATAGCTTTCATGATGGCATCATTGAATTATAAGAGCGCAGATTTAACCGAAGCGTGATCAAGCCACAAATCCGGGTTGGGAGCACCGTGATACGCTAGCGTAGACTTCATTGCTACGGTGGCACCTTGCAGGTGTCCACGCGACGGCTTTAGTCATCTGCCAGGCCAGGAGCTACCAATGTCAGGAAAAACCCTGTACGACAAGGTATGGGAGGCACACGCTGTAAAATCGTACAGCGATGGAACCACGCTTCTCTATATCGACAGGCATCTTGTCCACGAAGTAAGCAGTCCCCAGGCCTTCGTGCACATGAGGGCAACAGGCAGGACGCCCTGGCGACGGGATGCCCACCTCTGTGTCGCGGACCACGCGGTTCCCACTGTCGACCGGGACAAGGAGATCAGCGACCCCAAGGCTCGCACCCAGGTCGCGCGACTGGAGGAGAATGCAGCGCGGTTCCAGCTGAAGTACATCCCGATTCGCGACGGCCGCCAGGGCATCGTGCATGTTATTGGACCGGAGAGCGGCTTTACGCAGCCGGGTATCACGCTGGTCTGCGGCGACAGCCACACCTGCACCCACGGCGCGTTCGGAACGCTCGCTTTCGGGATCGGGTCAAGTGAATGTGAAGCGGTTCTCGCCACGCAGTGTCTCCGGCAGAGCCGCGCGCAGAACATGCGGGTCTGGGTCGATGGCCGGTTTGCCCCGGGCATCGGCAGCAAGGACCTGATTCTCGCACTGATTGCGCGCATTGGCACGTCGGGTGCAGCGGGCTGCGCGCTGGAGTTTGCCGGACCAGCGATCGAGGGCATGTCCATGGAGGCGCGAATGACGCTGTGCAATATGTCCATTGAGGCGGGCGCACGCGTGGGCATGATTGCGCCGGATGCAACGACGTTTGCCTACCTAAAGGGGCGTCCCTACGCGCCGCGCGGCGATGACTGGGACGCCGCCATCGAACACTGGCAAACGCTCGCAACGGATCAAGATGCGGTTTTTCACCGCGAGGAACGCATCGACGCAGCGTCCGTGGAGCCCCAGGTATCCTGGGGCACCAGCCCCGGGCAGACAACCGGAATACACGGCCGCGTACCGGATCCCGACGCCGAAGCTGACGACGAGCGGGCGGACGACTTGCGCGCCGCCCTGGACTACATGGGCCTCAGGCCGGGCATGCTCCTTACCGATATCGCCGTAGACCACGTGTTCATCGGTTCCTGCACGAACGGACGTATCGAGGATCTGCGTTCCGCCGCGTCTGTCGTGCGCGGCCGCTCGATCGCAGAGGGCGTTCGTGCGCTCATCGTCCCCGGCTCCGGCCTGGTCAAGGAGCAGGCCGAGCGTGAGGGCCTCGACCACGTATTCCGCGAAGCCGGGTTCGAGTGGCGTAGCGCGGGGTGCTCGATGTGCGTCGCCATGAACACGGATCGACTGCACCCGGGTGAACGCTGCGCCTCGACCAGCAACCGCAATTTTCAGGGACGCCAGGGTAAGGGGGGTAGAACCCACCTGATGAGCCCCGCCATGGCGGCCGCCGCTGCCATCACGGGCCATCTGGCCGACGTACGCGAGCTTGACATCAGAAGCACAGAGACAACCGATGGCCAGTGAACCCTTTTCGCAGCTCACATCACGGGCGCATGTCATCGATGCGGCCAATATCGATACAGATGTGATTTTCCCTGCGCGCTTTCTGCTGATCATCGAGCGAGAGGGCATGGGCCAGTATGCCTTCCACGACTGGCGCAAGCGCGAGGATGGCAGCGAGAACACCGATTTTCAGGCACCAGAACTATTACAGGGCAATCGGCAGATACTTGTGGCGGGGGCCAATTTCGGCTGCGGCTCGAGCCGCGAGCAGGCCGTGTGGGCGCTGTACGACCTCGGCCTGCGCTGCATCATCGCGCCGAGCTTCGGTGAAATCTTCTACAGTAACTGTTTCAAGAGCGGCGTGCTTCCCATAGAGCTTCCGGACATGCAGAAGTGGTCTCTCATTCGGGATGCCGCGGCAGCCGACCAGGTCCTGCAGGTTGACCTCGAAGCACAGCAGGTCACGGTGGATTCTCATCGCCCGCTGGATTTCGAGGTATCCGAGTACCGCAGGACAGCACTGCTCAATGGCCTGGATGATATCGATATGGTCCTGCAGCAGGACGGTGAGGATATCCGCGCCTTTGAGGACCGGCGGCGTGCCGCGCTGCCCTGGCTCTACGAGTCCTTGAGCTGAACGCGTTCTTCAATAGGCTGCCGCCAGTCGGCCGCCCAGCCATCTGCCAAAGGTGATCGCGGGAGTGACCAGCATACCGTTGGTGTAGGCCCGTCCCGATGTCGCGCCCGCGCCGATAACCTCTCCGAGCGCATACAAACCCCTGATGGGGCGCCGATCGCTGTTCAGAACCTGCAGTTGCGGATTGACGTGCAGTCCGGCAAAGGACACGAGCGTCCAGCCCTGCATTTCTATGGCGTAAAACGGCGGTTTCTTTATTTCCAGTGGCCTGTGGGTCCGACCATAGGGGTCCGCATCGCCTCGCGCAATGCTGGCGTTGTATAGCTCCACCGTGCGCAACAGGTTTCGCGGATGTAGTCCGGCCTGGAGCGCCAGGCTGTCCAACGTGTCGGCGCGATGGAACATGGCGTGCTCGGCGTGCTCCCCCGCGAGCCTGTCGACAGACCAGTCCGGAATGATCGGCGGACTCTGCATGAGCATCGCGTGATCGTATACGGCCCAGTGACGGTGGCCGGGCTGCCTGGCAATACCGTATTCGATGTGATTCACGCTCGGGTTGTCCTCCTGGACAAAGCGCTCTCCATGCACGTTGACCAGGATTTCCCAGGGCATCCTGATACCGGGATGCAGGGGAGCATAGGCATGCATGGTGCTCGGGTAACGGTGTTCACGCAGGACAAAAC
>JAWLGG010000070.1:0-9868 GCA_041685155.1 Chromatocurvus sp. | reverse complement strand
GACAAACAGGTCCGGGGAGAGATACTTGCCGATAACGAAGGCCGCCTGATTCACATCGCTGCCGGCACCGGCTTCGCCAGAGCCCGTCTCGATGCCCAGGCTGTCCACGCCCAGTCCCTCGCCGAGCCGTCCGGCGAGCATGTCACCGCCCTTCAGACCGAGCGCCAGCGCCGCCTGCGCGATCATGTTGCCCTCCCCTTCCGAGGCACCATCCAGCGGACGCCCCAGCACCAGCCACGACAGCTGCTCGGCCTGGGTCATTCCGGGCTCTGAAAAGACGCTGAAGTCCGGCTTTTCCAGGGGGCCTCGTGCGCTCACACCCACCACGACGCCCTCGGCGGGACGGCGCAGCGCGCGCACATTGATACCGGGCTGGGAAATCGGTCCCCCGGCAAACAGTATCCTGCCGCTGTCGATCACCAGGCCCTGGCCGTAGGCGCGATACTCGCCATCGAGGATATTGATATCCCCGCTACCCAACGTTGGCTGTCCGGGCGTCTGGGTCACCGTGAGCCCTCCGGCGAGACGCGCTGTCAGGCCAAAACCGTCGAGGGAGACGGCATCCCCCAGCACGATGCGGATGTTGGCATTGAGCTCTCTCTGCGCGGCGGCAACGGCGCCGTTCTCGCCATCATCGGTCACGATCACCTCGTCCGTCGAGGCGGTGACAACGGACTGGGGCAACTCTGTCGGCGTGATTTCAGCCCGCGGCACCTGCACCTCGCCGTTTATCGAGATACCCGTCTCGCGCAGGGCAATCTGCAGATCCGGCGACACAAACACGCGCGCATCGACGGTATTGACCACCTCGAAACGGTCACCCTCGACGTCCAGATCCACCTCGGTGCTCGCGCCATCGAGGCGGGCAGAGCCGCCCAGCGCCAGGCTACCCATTCCCGAGGTCGCGCCACCGTCAAAATCGAGCGTCTGTCCGTCAGGGCTGCTTACCCGCACAGCGATGTCGCTGATGTTCAGGCCCGGGCCGGCGAGTTCGAGGGCACCCTCGGCCAGGCGTATCTCGCCGTCGGGCCGGGGCGCGGCCAGCGTACCGGCAATATCGATATCGCCGGTCAGGCTACCCGCGGCGCGCTCGATCTCCGATGACAGCACATTCAGAAAACCGATGTCCTCCAGTGCCAGCGTCAGCTTTCCGAGCAGAGGGCGCTCAGTCAGTGGTTCGCTGCCACCATCGACCTCTGCGGTGGCGTCGACGCCGCCGCCTGTCGTGAACGGCAGAGACAGTTCCGCCAGCACGCCGGCGTCACCATAATTCATGCGGATTGTCGATGGCTGCAGGCCAAGCAGCAGTTCATCCGGCTGTTCCGCTGATTCGCCGGTGCGCAGTTCCACGCCCTCGGCATCCGCGGTGACCTCCAGTTCCGGAGTGCCGCCTGCCTGCTGACGGAACGCGACCTGTGTATTCAGCCTGCCCGCCAGAGAGAGCCCGTCAGGCACCATTGAGCGCAGGTAGGCGAAATCGAAGGCGTCCAGACTCAGCGCTGCATCGACCGCGCCGCTGACGCGCTGGCCCTGCAGGCACAGCCGCGCATCATCGCTGCGCCAGCAACCGCGTTCGAGCTTTTGCTCATCCGCCGAGAGTTGCAGGGGCTGCGGGTCGGCGAGCTGCCAGGCGCCCAGCTCACCATACTGCAACGCCCCCTGCGTCAGGCTCCCGCTCCAACGCGTGTCAATCAGTCCGCCATCAAGACGCAGCTGCGCGGCGCCCTGGTCGCTATCCACCCCGAGCGTAAGCTGGTGGTCGCCGCGATTGCCGACGCCGCTGACGCTGACCTCGCGGATCCCGATGCCGCCGACCAGGGCCTCATCCAGTGTCAGCGAAAGCTGCGAGGGCGCTTCGCGCTCCAGGTCGACATCCATGTCCAGGGACAGGCGCTCTAGCCGGTACTCCGCGTAGCCGATGGAATCGCCCTCAAGGCTGCCGCGAACAGCGGGAAGCGATGTACGGCCAGCGAGGATGCCCTCGCCCGTGAGCGAACCCGTCACACCGGGCAGCAGATCGCCGAGATACGGGCTGTCGATGGCCCACTGCAGCTCGATGCTGTCGCCCACGTTGCCACTGGCGCTGATGCGGGTCTCGCCGGACCGCGCGCTCAGGGTATCGAGGCGCAGCCGCGCGTCCTCGAATCCGCCCTTGACGTCCACCTCCACGGGCTGTTCACGCAAGGTGCCACTGACTGACAGCGTGTCTATCTCGGCGTCGGCGGCGCCGTCTGTCATGCCGCCGGCGGCTCGCAACACGATACTCAGATCGCCGGGGAAATCCGGCGCCAGCAGCGCTGGATCGAGACCCTCGCCATCAAGCTCGATCGCACCCTGTATGTCCGGGCTCCAGCGGACTCTGCCGCGACCGCCCAGCGTTCCATCGAGGAGGACCAGCTGCAGCCTGGCGAGCTCGAAGGACTCACTGTCGCCGTTCCCGGACAGCGCCAGCCGGCCATCGGCCTGCCCGGGAACGGCGAGCGCGGTCTGCAGGTCGACGCTGTAGTCATCCGCACTGCCATCCATGGTAAAGCGCCCGCTGCCACTGCTGATCCTGGGTTCACCGACCAGAGGCCAGGCCAGGCCCTGCCAGTCACCCTGCAGGGTGAAAGTGGGTGCCGCGCCCGCCAGGTCTGCATGCCCGGCAATGTCCACCCTGGCGTTGCCGGGATCACGAGTAAACAGCAACTGCTCGATGGCCAGCACCTGGTCGCGGAAGCCGCCGCGGGCGACGAGCGCCAGTGTGCCGAACTCCATGGAGTCCACATCCACATCCGCCTGGTAGCCCAGGTCATCCATGCTGCCCTCGGCGCGCAGTGTGCCGCTCACCGCCGCCGCCGGCAGGCTCTCGCGAATGGCCTGAAGTTGCGTCGCGTCGATATCCACCCGAAGGTCGAGGCGCCGGCCCTCGTCCAGCAGGTTGCTTATCTCGATACGCTGCGAGGAGTTGTATGGCGCTTCGACGCTGTGCGTCACCTGCAGCAGTGACAGGTCGCCATCGACTGCCAGCGTGCCCTGCAGCGGCGCGAGGTCCGGCGGCGAGGCCTCCCACTCGAGCGCAAGCGTCGACGGGTAATCCTCGCGGGTCTCCGCGCTGGCGGTAGCCTCCACGCGAAACAGCGGACCGTGCGCGGACAGCTGGCCGATCGACAGGTCGGTCCCGCGAAAACTGGCTACAAGCGCGGCTTCATCCACAAGCACCGGCTCCGCGTCGGGAGCCGACCGGTACGCAAATGACTGCAGGAGAATATCGCGCAGTTCAATGGCCACAGGCAGCGAGAGCCTGTCTGGCAGCGAGAAGGGTTCGCTATCCTCCGAGGGGGGTGCTGGCTGCAGCTGGGTGTAGGCAACATCCGCGACGTGCAGCGTATCCAGCAGCACCCCGCCGCCGAGCAGGCCGCCGGGCGACCAGTCCAGCTGCAATGAGCCGACGGTGAGACGCAGGTTCTCATTCTCGAAGCGTACCCCGCGCAGGGACAGCGGCCCGCCCAGGCGGCCCTCGACAGACTCCGCCGTCAGGCCATCGACTGCGCCGGATACACCGCTCCAGAGCGCCCGACTACCGCTCTGCGTGCCCAGCAGCCAGGCCAGCAGCAGCATGACGACAAGCAGCAGGACAGCCAGAACAAGGCCGGTAACGGCGAGAATGCGTCGCGTCATTGCAGGTCCGGTCCAAAGCTGATGTGAAAGGCAAACGACGAGTCCGGATCATCAAAGGGGTGCGCCAGATCCAGCCGGAACATGCCAACGGGCGACTTGTAGCGCAGGCCCAGGCCGACGGCGCTTTTCCAGTCGATGTCCGCATTGTTGGAGGCATTGCCCGCGTCGGCAAACAGCGCCAGGCCAAAATTCCCGTAGACCAGATAGTCCACCTCGACGCTGGCCGTGCCGAGGTAGCGACCACCAATCAGGTTGCGCTCATCGTCCCGCGGACTCAGTTCCTCGAAACCGTAGCCGCGCACCGCCTGCGCACCGCCGTTATAGAAACGCTGTGACGGCGGCAGCCGGTTGAACTCGTCCGTCGCCGTGGCACCGTACTCGCCGCGAACCAGCAGCCTGCCACGCTCTCCCAGGGAGGTGATGTAGCGCCCGCTGACCTTTCCCTGCAGGAAAGAGGTGTCGGACAGCACCTCTTCCATCGCGCCTGTCAAGTTGGCCTTGATGCTGTAGCCGCTGCGGGTGAACAGCGGGTCGTCGGCGACAATCCGCGAGTATTCCAGACCGGGAGCGAGGAGGGTCGCGCTCTCGTTGGGCTTGTTGCCGAAGCCCCAGACTTCATGGCGCAGGGCGAGCGAGGTGTGCCGACGACCGCCCCAGCGATTCTGGTTAAGGCTGCTGCCGACTGTGTAGCTGGTGGCGTCGACATCGTTGATGCTGCGCTTCGCCGCGTCCGCAGTGAAGTCGAGGTACTCGCTGGCCACGTCCCCGATCGGGATCTTGTACTGTGATGCCAGGGTGGACTGTATCGCCGACAGGCGCACATCCGTGCGGAACTGATGCCCGTGTCGATTGATTCGCCGCCACAGCACCCCGGCACCGCCCCGCGGACCGGTATCCGTGCCGTAACCCAGGCTGGTCTCGTAGCGCTGCGACCTGGAGGGCGAGGCCACGATCTGCACGGGTATACGCTGATCCTCCGCCTGATCGCGCTGAATCGCCACCTCCGCCTGACTGAAATAGGGGCTGTCGGTGAGCGCGAGCTGCAGGTTTGTCAGCCGGCGCAGCTCGAAGGGATCGCCGGGGTCGATGGGAACGAACTTGTCGATAAAGGCCTGCGACAGAATACCCTGTTCCACGCGGATACCGCCGAAGTAGAAGCGCGGGCCGGTATCGAGCACGAGGGACAGGTCCGCCACCTGCTGCTCGGGAAAGACGGCAATCCGGCTTTGTCGGTATTTGCTGTCCAGGTAACCCAGTGCGTAAGCGTCATTTCGCAGGGCGCCCTTGAGATCCTCATAAGCCTGGTGGCTCAGCTGGTCACCGGAGGCAATTCTCGCACCGTCGATCCGGCGGCGAAGCTCGGGCTGATCACTGCCCTCGCCCTCGATACCGATGGTGACCTCGCGCAGGCGCGTGGCGACGCCGGGGTCGACGGTATAGCGCGCACGCCAGACCGTGTCCTCGCGCTGCAGGTCAGAATCGATGACAGGTGAGTAATAGCCATATGGCTTGAGGGCTGCTGCTATCTCATCCGGCGCGGCCTTGTGCAGTCGACGGATGGCCTTTTCCGTCAGTGCCGACCCGTTGCTGCCGTTACCCCTGCTCGCAGCGAGAATGCCGAGGTGCGCCTCGACATTATTGCGAAGCGCGTCCCTGACCCCGGCGAGCTCCACTCGCAGGCGAACATCTGCTGCAGCCACGTGACTGTGAGCGCTCGCGACGAAAAACAGCAGTGCAAGTGCGGTAGACCACGCATCCAGTGGCCCCCGGGCATGGCTGGCTGACAACGACGGCACCCCGATCAGCATGCACGGTTGCAACACACCGCCCGCGCCGTGCTCTCCATTTCCCCTGAGAATTGCTGAACCATAAACCCCGTCACCACTGGAAAGTTGCTGGACTTTGGTACCGCGTCGCGCAGTAAGTTGCACTGGCACCGGCTTTTGCAACAGACCGGCAATAACGCGTCTGCTGCCAGTCTAACCGTATGACTGGCTGATCGCATCCGACCCTGTCGAGAACGCCATGTGATGATTGAATTCCCCTGGCGCGCAACATACGCTGGTCGGAGACGAATGATCTGCCATCCGGATATTATATCACTGCCATGTTTGCACGCCGTGTCAGCACACTATCCCGCGCCGGTGGGCTGGCCGGCCTGCTGCTCGTCGCGCCGTGGCTCAGTGGCGACGAGGGCACAGCGGTCCGCAAAGCGCCGGCGTCGCCGGGCAGCGGTATTGTCGCCACCGTGGGGGAACTGGCGTTCCGCGAGTGCGAACTCGACAGCTTCGAACGCAGCCGCATTGTGCAGTGCGCGTCGCTGGCCGTCGCGGAAGATCACGACAATCCGGATGGTCGACATATCAGCCTGCGCGTAGTGCGCCTCGCCGCCCGCGACGGCGCCGGCCCGGATGACCCGCTACTGGCGCTTGCCGGCGGACCCGGCCAGGCGGCGAGCGAGGCTTTTCTCTTTCTCGATCGCCTTTTACCGGATGTCGCCAGGGAACGCGACTTCTACCTGGTGGACCAGCGCGGGACCGGGGGCTCGCACCCGCAGCACTGCGATCTGGGCGACGAGGCTCTCATGCAGGTGGAGCCGGACGCGGCGCAGATCCGCGACGCCGCCCGGCGCTGCCTTGCGCAGTTTGACGGTAACCCGGAGCTGTACACCACGAGCGCAGCCGTGCGCGACCTGGAGCAGGTACGCCAGGCCCTTGGAATGCCGCGCTGGAACCTGTTCGGCGTATCCTACGGCACCCGTGTGGCACAGCATTACCTGCGCCGGCATCCACAGGCGATACGCACCGCGGTACTGGATTCCGTGGTTCCGGCAACCGAGGCACTGGGGCCGGATATCGCGCTGCGCAGCCAGCAGGCACTGGAGACCCTGCTCGCCCGCTGCGCCGCCGACAGCGCCTGCGACGACGCCTTTCCGGATCTCGCCGCAGGCCTGACAGACCTGCTGGCCCAGTTGGGCGAGGCGCCCCGGGCCGTGCGCTATGAAAACCTGCGCACGGGCGAACAGGGCGACATGCGCTTCACCCGGTCACACCTGGTCGGCGTGCTGCGGCTGTCGCTGTATCAGTCCGAGCAGCTGTCGACCCTGCCGCCGATGCTGCACCAGGCCTACGCCCACGATAATTTCGCCGCGCTGGCGCGCACCGCGGCTGCCCTTACCGAGCAGATGGCACAGACTCTCGCCGTGGGAATGCACAATTCGGTGGTCTGCACCGAGGATGTGCCTTTTTTCCGTATCGACGCGGCACAGCGCGCGACGCTGGAGGCGACCTACATGGGCGACCTGGTGGTGCGCGCCCTGGAGAGCACCTGTGAGGTCTGGCCGCGCGGCCGCATGGACGCGGACTTCCGTGCTCCGGTCACGACGGACGTGCCAACACTGCTCCTGAGCGGCGAGTCGGACCCGATCACGCCGCCCGCCTATGCCGAGGCGGTCCTTGCGCGTCTGCCACGGGCCCGCCACCTGGTGGCGCCCGGACAGGGCCACTTTGTCAGCCCGCGCGGTTGCCTGCCCGCTCTGGTCGCGCAGTTTATCGGCAGCGATGGCCAGGCCAGTCTCTCGAGGGACTGTCTCGCACGCCTGCAGCCCGCGCCCCTGTTCATCAACGCCAATGGCCCGACACCCTGAGATGCCGGACGATGATTGAAGCGACACAGCTGTCCAAGGCCTTTCGCAGGCAGGGCGCGCGCCGGGAATGGATCAGCGCCATCACGGATGTGAATTTCCGCGCGCAGGACGGCCAGATCACCGGCCTGCTCGGACCCAACGGCGCCGGCAAATCCACCACGCTGCGCATTCTCGCGAGCCTGCTGCGCCCGGATGCGGGTAGCGCCGTGATCGATGGACACGATGTGACGGCGGACCCGGAGGCGGTGCGCCGACAGATCGGCTACCTGCCGCACAATGCCGGCATCTACCCGCGCCTCACCTCCCGTGAGAATCTGGTTTACTACGCCCGACTGTGCGGCATGCCCCGGCGCGACAGCGAGGGCCGAGCCGATGAACTGATCGCACTGATGGGCATGCAGGCCTTTGCCGATCGGCGCACCGAGGGCTTTTCCCAGGGCCAGCGCACGCGGGTGGCGCTGGCGCGGGCGCTGATACACAGCCCGCGAACGCTGATCCTCGACGAGCCCACCAACGGCCTGGACGTCATGGCCACCCGCAGCCTGCGAGCGCTGCTGCGCCAGCTGCGCGATGCCGGCCACTGTATTCTCATCTCCAGCCATATCATGCAGGAAATCGAGCGCCTGAGTGACCACGTGGCCATTATCAGCGATGGCCGTATTGTGGCGTCGGGCAGCGTCGCGGGTATTCTCGAGTCCACGGGACGCGATGACCTCGAGGATGCCTTCGTCGTCGCGATCGGCGAGACCCCGGAGGCCTCACCATGAGCCCTGTCTGGACCCTCGTCAGAAAAGAAGTCCGGGACAACCTCCGCGATCGGCGCGCCCTGTTCTTTGCGCTGTTGTACGGTCCCTTCCTTCTGCCCCTGATGATGGTGGGACCGATGCTCTACAGCATCGATCGGCACAGCATCGATTTCGAGGCGCCGACGCTGATTGCCGTTGAGGGAGCGGCGCGTGCACCTAACCTCCTGCAGTTTCTGCGCCAGCACAACCTGGATGCAATGGACGCCCCCGGGGATTACCGGGCACAGCTGGTGAACGGTGACCTGCCGGTGGTGCTGTCCATTCCCGACAGCTATGCGGCGAACTTCTCCCGGGGCGAGCCGGCGCCGCTGGTCATCTACTATGCGAGCAGCGAGGACGAATCGACCAACCGCCGTCGCCAGCTGCGCACGGTGCTCGAGCAGTACGCCAGCCAGATACGCACCCTCCGGTTCAGCAGCCGCGGCATCGACAGCCGCATCTTCGAGCCCCTGGCGATCAGCCAGCGCGACCAGTCGGACACGCCGCGGGACCTCTTGTTCATCGCCTACCTGGTGCCCTTCCTGCTCATGTTCTCCATGCTCATGGGCGGCTACTACCTCGCCGTGGACACCACCGCCGGGGAACGCGAGCGGCAGTCGCTGGAACCGCTGCTGAGCCTTCCGCTGCTGCGTCACCAGATCGTCCTTGGGAAATACTGCGCCATTCTCGCCTTCGTTGGCATTGCCATGCTGCTGCCCCTGATCACGACCTTCGCCCTGCTCGGCCTCCTGCCTGACGACCTTATGGACGGTCGCCTCGATTTCGGCCCTGGAACTTTCGCCATCGCACTGCTCTCCAACCTGCCCACTGCGCTGCTGGTCAGCGCCTTCATGATGTCCATCGCCGCCTTTACCCGGAATACCAAGGAAGCGCAGACGCACCTCAGCTTCGCCATGCTGTTGCCCATCATTCCGTTCTTTTTACTGCAGTTCCTGTCCGTGCCGCTCGGCGCCCCTGGCATGCTGGTGCCGCTGCTCAGCCAGTTCCAGATCATGGAGCTCGCGGTGTTCGGCAGTGCGGTGCCACTGCACTACCTGGCGCTCTCGGCCGCGGGTTCACTGGCATTGGCCGCAGTGTTCCTGGGCATGGCTGTTCGCCTGTATCAACGCGAGCGTATTCTGGCGTGACGTCGGCCTGACCTTGAAAAATCACTCCATGATGATGTCAGGACTATAGTTCTCGGCGCTTTTTCAAGACCGGTTAGAAGCCCCATATTAAGGTTTCACATAGACCAGATCATCAGGCCATGATAATGACGCATCAGATATTCACAGAGGTAGCGGCCAGTATTTCAGAACGCAAGGCGAACCCGATGAAGGTGTTTGCCAGTGGCGAGGGAATACCCATTGCGATTCTGAATCGGCGTGGCGTTGTCGCGAAAGAAAAGGGGTGCGTCATGAAAGTGGGGGCCACCGCAGACACTGCGGTGCCCGCCTCCCCTTTCCACCCGGCCCGAAATCTTCTACCGTAGCGCCAGCATAAACTTCGGCGGAGACACCCATGACCACAGATACCGGGAAGCGCGCAGCATTCCACCACATGAAGGACGGCACCGCCGAGGACTGGTCGATTATCGCCGGGGAGTTCGCACAGTTCGCCACCGCCCTGCCCGACCGGATCATGGAGCACCTCATGCTGCTCAAGGGCGACTGCGGTGGCTTTCCCGTCGATCGCCTCACCCATTGCCTGCAGACCGCCACCCTCGCCCACAAGGACGGGCGCGATGACGAATACGTGGTCTGCGCCCTGCTGCACG
>JAWLGG010000069.1:0-9871 GCA_041685155.1 Chromatocurvus sp. | reverse complement strand
GCAACTTGCCGCTGAAACGACGGCCGGGGCGAATGCCCGGCATCAGGTCCTCGCGCAGATTGAGCGTGACCCAGGGTCTGTCCGTGCGGGTGATAACCAGTAGAGGAAAACCCGGGCCGACCACCTCTCCCGGCTCGACCACCCGGGTCGTGATCTCGCCCGCCACCGGCGCGTACTGCCGCGCCTCAGACAGGGCACTCTGCACTTCATTGAGGCCACTCTGTGCCTGCTGCAACTGGGCTTCGGCGGCGCGCAGCTCCTGCGGTCGGGTCGCGGTGCGGGCCATCTCGTAAGCCTCGCGCGCGGCATCCGCCTGGGCCTGCGCGGCCTTCGCCCGGGCCACGGCCTCGTCGCGACGCTGGGTGGGCACCACGCCATCGGCATGCAGGTTCTCGATGCGACTGCGGGTTTCCACCGCCAGCTCCGCCTGGCTCACCGCCGCCTGCCACTGTGCCAGTGCCGCGCGAATCTGCTCCTCGCGCGCACCGACCCGGGCCATGTCCGCCCTGGCACCGGCCGCATCCACCTGCGCTTCAGCCTGCCCCGCACGCGCTTCGGCCTCGGGCGTGAACAGCGTCGCCAGCAGATCCCCCTTCTCCACCCGGTCGCCAGCCTCAACCTCGATCGCCGCGACCCGGCCGCCGATCTTGGCCGAGACGCGGACACTGTCGGCCTCGATCTGTCCCTGCAGCAGCGCGGGGCCGGGACGGGTCAGCCAGAGCAGCAGCGTGACCAGCAGGGCAAGGAACAGAATCGCCAGGACTGCGACAAGCAGCCTGCGACCGCGTCCAGCGGAGGTCTCGGGTTCATTCATCAGCCAGTTGCTCGATCAGATCCACCAGTTGGTCTCCGCGACCGGCCGCCGTGTACAGCGCGGCCGTCGCGACCCAGGCATCGCGACGCGCCGCCAGCTCGCCCAGCGCCACCCTTGCCAGCGCCAGTTCGGCATCGATCACATCCATGGACGTCGCCAGCCCTTCCTCGAAAGCGCGCTGCTGGGCACGCAGGCTTTCATCGGTCAGCGCGGCAGTCGCCGCGAAGCTGCGCTGGCGGGCCAGGGCACCGGTCAGGCGATCCACCTGCTGGTCGATCAGCAGGGCCACATCCCGACGACCCGCGGCGAGGCGACGGTCGACCTCGTTCACCCGCGCTTCCGCCTCCGCCGTCCGCGCGCGGCGCTCGCCGCCATCGAACAGTGTCCAACTCGCCTGCACGCCTACCACCCACTCCGGGTCCACCAGCGTCAGGTCTTCTGTGTAGAGCTCCCGCGCGCCGAACAGGGACACCGCCGGCAGGGATTCGCCGCGTGCGGCGCGCACTCCGGCACGCGCCTGCTCCAGGCGCTGGCTCGCCTCGCGCAGGCCCGGATTGGCCTCCTCCGCAAGCCCCTTCCAAGCCGCGCGATCCACCGCTGGCGGCGGCGCGGGAATCGGTGTGGCGGTGATGACCGAACGATCACTGGCCAGCAGGGCCGCGAGCGCCGCCCGGGCGAGCTGCAGCTCCTCCCGCGCGACCGCAAGATCGCTCTCGGCCTCGGCCAGGGCAACGCTGGCACGCAGGCGTTCAACACGTGCGATCTGGCCCTCGGCCTCAAGGCGCCTCGCGTTGAAGTCATGGCGGCGCAGGCTCTCGACACTGCGTTCGCGCACGGCGAGGGATTCATCCGCCAGTGCCTGCCCGAAAAAGCGCTCGACCAGGGCCACTTCGAGCTCGCCGCTCTGGCGATCCAGCGCTGCCCGACTGGCTTCGAATCCGGAGCGGGCGGCATCCCGCCCAGCCTCGATGCGCCCACCCAGATACACCGGCTGCACGGCCTGCAGGGAGACGTTGACGAAGTCCTGATCCTGTATGCGGTAATCGCGTGGCAGGAGACCCGCGGGGAAATCGATGCCCACCTGCTGCAGCCCGCCCGCCAGGGCGCCACCGACGCGGCTGAGATCCGCCTCCAGCGGCGCATTGAGGTGACTGTAGCGGCTCCTGAGTTCAAGCGTCGGCAGTCTCCGGGCGTCCGCCTCGTCGATACCGGCCTCACTCTGCGTCACCGCGGCGCGGGAGGCCTGCAGGGTTTCATTGACCGCGATCAGGCGCTGCAGGGCACTGCGAAAGTCCAGGCTCCGTGGCGCGGCCTCCTGCGCATGGCTGAAAGCACAGCACAACAGTAACGCCACCAGCGCCAGATCGCGGCACCGCACGACCTCAGTCTGCCGCCTGCAGTGCGAAGTGCGCGTCTTCAAGGCGACCCCGCCAGGTTACCTGCGAAACGGGAATTCGAGACCAGACCGCCATAGCTCACTCCCCTCTGCGCTTGTGCGAACGGCAATGCCAAAGATGTCTCACCGTTCATGCTACAGCCCTGCTGGCAAAACGGATCATTTCGACACGGATCCGTGCCTATGCCTGCGCCGTCTCGATACGATTCCGCCCACCGGCCTTGGCCCGGTAAAGCGCCCGGTCTGCCCTGAGCAAGGCGCTGTCGATGTTTTCATCTTCGGAATCCAGCATCGCCAGACCGCCACTGACAGAGCAGGAAATCTCCTTGCCTTCACAGACAATCACCCCGGCCTCTGTTGCCGCCCTCAGGCGCTCGGCAACGACTTCAGCGGCTGCCAGGAGACTGTCCGGCATCATTACCGCGAACTCCTCACCGCCGAGACGCCCCAGGTGGTCCATGCCCCGCAGCGAACCCTGCCACAGCCGACAGACCGCAGACAGCACGCAGTCCCCCGTCGCGTGGCCAAGCGCATCATTGATCTGCTTGAAATGATCCAGATCCAGCATCAGCACGGAAAGTGGGTGCTGGTGGCGCCGGGCACGCTGCATCTCCTTGCGGGCGACCTCGAAGAACCCGCCCCGATTCAGTATACCGGTCAATGCGTCGTGAGAAGCAAGATGCCTGAGCACGGCCTCGTCACGCTTGCGCATGGTGATATCCCGAAAGAACCAGACCCGACCGAGGTACTTGCCACTCTCGTTGAACATCCCGACAGAATGGCGCTCGAGGATCCGGCCGTCCTTCAGCTCAAATTCACATTGGTCACGTGCACTGCGGTTCGCGTAGAGCTCTCGCACCCGGCTGATGAAGCCCTCCGGATCCTTGACCCATTGCGCTGCCTTGAGCAGGACCGGTGTGTCGTGGACCGGCCCCTCCTGTGCATCGCGCGCTACAAGACGTTCAGCCGGAATGCCCCAGATTTTAAGGAACTGCTGGTTGTATGAGACGACACGGGCGTCACCATCGACAACGAGAATACCGTCGGGCGAGGCTTCCTGTATCGACCGCAGCAGGCTTCGGTCAAATTCCTCGCTATGCGCCGCCGGATCGTCGTACTGACATGAGTCGATTCCCTCAGTCATGGTCAACACGCCACTGTTTGCACTGACAGACACTCTCTCACGCATGCGATCTGAAACCAAGGCAGGGCGACGGGTTTCGCCTCCTGTTGTGCTCTGGAGTACCATGGATTCTCACCTGATTAGCGCGGGATGCCGATATGCGAGTTTCACCTGTCATTCTGCTGACATGGCTGGTCCCATTCCTGCTGTTGACAGCCTGCTCCGGAGAACACGACTCCCCCACGCCCGCCGACTCCAGCCGCCTGTCGCTGGACTGGACAGGCACCTACTCCGGCGTGCTCCCCTGTGCCAGCTGCCCCGGCATCGAGACCACTATCACGCTGCACGACGACGGCTCCTTTGAGCGCTCCCTGCGCTACATCGATAAAAACCCGGTTCCCGCCCGCGACAGCGGTTCATTCGCGTGGAACGACGCCGGCGGCATCGTGACCCTGACGTCTGATGAACAGGATTCACAGAGCTATCAGGTGGGAGAGCACCGACTCTTCCACCTCGATAAACAGGGCAGGCGCATTGCGGGAGAGCTGGCGAATCGCTATGCGCTTGATCAGCATCTTCACGACCCGGCGATCGAGGATCGCCGCTGGCGACTGGTCGAGTTGAACGGTGAGCCGGTGACGTCGGACGATCAACACAGAGAGCCCTACATACTGCTGCGGTCAGATGCGTTACGGATCAATGGCAACACCTCCTGCAACACCTTCAACGGGCCCTACGCCATCAAGAGCGGCCAGCGTATCGATTTCGGCAACAACATCGCCATGACGCTGATGGCCTGCCCCGACATGGACAGGGAGCAGGCCTTTGTCGACGTCCTGCGACGCGCCGACAACTACACCATGGGCGACGACGGCACGATGACCCTGAATCGCGCGCGCATGGCGCCCCTGGCGCGTTTCGTTGCGGCAGTCGAATCGGAGTAAGCGAAACGCGGCATCCGCTGTTTTCGCAACAACCTGGGGAGTCTGGCGTGAACCACGAACCTGATATTGGACTGTCCGCTGCCTACCTGCGCAGTGACGCGGGGTGACATTGCGTACCTGTCACGCAGCACAGCCGGGCATTTGCCCGCACCCACCGCCTCCTGCACCTGTTGCTCTACCTCGTCGAGCACTCCCGGGCCGGCAGCTATAGCGACCTGCACGAATCCATCATCGGTATTGAACACTTCCGGAGGAGGGTCTGCTGTCCACCGAGGAGGCGCTGGTGCGGCAGTTCGCCGCCCTGCGCTCCGCTTTGAGCCTCGATCCATTTCACGCCGAAGCCCACGCGCGGATCGCCAGCCTGTATCGACGCTGGCTGAAGGACAAAGAGGCCGGCAGCCGTTCCATGGCGCTGGCGCTGCGCTATGGCGGCGAGAACCCAGAGTCCCTGTCCATGGTGGCAGGCTATCGAATGCTGCAGGGTGACCTTGAGGGCACGATCGAGGCCATGCGCGCCGCGCTGGATCGGGAACCCACCAGTGCGCTCTACCGCACCAACCTGGGCAGCTACCTGCTCATGGCGGGTCGCTTCGTGGAAGCCCGGGAAGAACTCATAAACGCGCGGCGTCTGAATCCCCGCGACCCCAGGATCGAACTTGACCTCGTTGAAGTTCTCCTTGCCCTCTACCGCACGGCCGAGGCCCGGGCAGTCGTGGCGGACATGATTCCGGGGGCCGAGGCAACACTGTCCTCTGCGCTGCTGGGTGCCGCCGACCGCCCGATTGACGCGACCCTCGCCACCCTGGACGACCTGGCTGAGTCGGGGGTGACCTCGCATACCGTTCTCGCTCTTCGGGGCTACCTGCTGATCGGTGACCGGGACCGGGCCGTTGCCTGCCTCGAGCGGCACTTTAACCAGCTCCCAGCCCTCGAAGGCGTCAGCTTCCGGGAGATCATCGGCATCTACGAGCTCTACCTCTCGCACTCCGGACGCCGCGCCAGCGGGCACCCCGGCTGGGACCGCTGGTGGCAGGGAGCAGGCCTCATCGCCTGGAAAGCTGGCGCCCCCTCACTTGTTGACTGGTAGCTTCCTTCCACCATTCAATCCGGAACCATCAGCATATCGCCCGCCGATGCGCTGCGCATGGCCGTCGGTGCCGTGCTGATTCAGACAGCGTGACGATGCTCTGGATGCCCTGAATGCCGGAGAAAACCACATCGATCGCGGCAATAACGTCAGACCGGTGCTGTGAGAGATCGCAAACTTCAGGACCCAACCGAATCCCTGCCATTTCCTGAACCACGGCAGCGTAGGCCTCGTCGTTGATCATCATGACCGGGTTCAATCTCGAAATTGTCGTGCGACGCACAGCGTTGGAAGGAGCCAGCGGCACCACGATAGTTCTGCGTAGGCCATCGGGCAGATCACTTTGGATATCCAGCAAGCAGGGATAACGGGCGCGCGTCGTGGAACTCATATTCTCATACGCGATAAACTGTGCCATCAGAACGTGCGCACGGAGTCGCCGAACGTCCCGTGTTTCTCAACTTCCGTATTGTATGCCTCGATAGCGGCAGCATTCTCGTCCCGCCACTGCTGTCGCGTCTGCTCTCGTAATTTATCGATCAGGGCCTGCTCCAACGTCGCCGACAGGTTCAGCTTCAGATCGCGAGCCGGTTCAAGCAGGTCGCAATTTATACTGACGTTGGTTGCCTTCCTGGGCGCATCCACGTTGTAGAATGATGGCATGGCGACAGACGCTCTTAAGGAGGACGCACATAGCGTATGCGCATACTACTTGCGGAGCAAGACTGAAGCCGCGCCGCAGACTCACCTACTCGACCGGGACCCACCATGCCGCCCGCAGATACCCTGCGCCTCTTACTGCTGTCGTCGCTCTGGGGATTCTCCTTCATCTTCATGCGCGTTGCCGCACCCGAGTTCGGGCCCGTAAGCCTGATCTTACTGCGCATGGCCGTGGGTGCCGCGCTGCTTGTTCCACTGCTGGCGAGCCGCGCGCACCTGCGCCTTATCCGGGACAACCTGGGGCCCCTGGTCATACTGGGTGTCACCACGACCGCCCTGCCCTACACGCTGCTTGCCCTGGCCACCGTTCGCCTGGAGGCGGGTTTCACTTCACTGATCAATGCGGCCACGCCCATCGCCACGGCGATACTCGGCGCGGCCTTCTTCGCCACCCCGATCCTGCGTGCGCAGATCATCGGCCTGACGCTGGCGCTGGCCGGCGTGGCGGTGCTGTCCGCGGGACGGTTGGATTTCAGTGCCGGAGGCGACGGCTGGTTCATCATCGCCGCGTTGGGCGCTACCGTGAGCTACGGCGTAGGGGGGAATTACTCGCGGACGCACATGTCCCATCTGCCGAGCCGGGTACTGGCAGCGAGCAGCTGTGCCGTAGCCGCCCTGGTCATGCTGGTACCGGGCGTATTGCTCTGGCCCGAGACGTCGGTGAGCAACCTCGCCTGGGGTTCGGCTCTTGGACTGGCAACGCTCAGCACCGCCGCAGCCCTCCTTCTGTACTTCAGGCTGATCGCCAGTGCGGGGGCCACTGCCACCTCTACCGTCACCATGCTCGTGCCGGTCAGCGCCCTGGCCTGGGGCATGTTGCTGCTGGACGAGGCCATGACACTGCAGGTGCTGGTGGGCATGATCGTTACCCTGGTGGGCACTGGCATCGCAACCGGCGTCATCCGGATTCGACGGCGGCGAACGCTGCCCCGATAATGGCATGTGCACGCCACCAACCAGGGTCGGACAGGGAGATCATATGAACAGCTGGGTTTTACTCGGCGGGGCTATTCTCGCCGAAGTGCTGGCCACGTCGCTGCTGAAAACCACCGAGGGCTTTACCCGGCCGGTGCCCTCTGCCGCTGTTGTTGTCGGCTACGTGGTATCGATCTACCTGCTCTCCCTCACCCTGAAGACGATTCCCGTCGGCATTGCCTATGCCATATGGGCGGGACTTGGCATCGTGCTGATCGCGCTGCTCGCCTGGCTACTGCACGGTCAGCGCCTCGACCTGCCCGCGGTGATCGGCATGGCCATGATCATCGGGGGTACGCTGGTAATCAATCTGCTGTCGAAAAGCACGGGCACATGAGCCATGCAGGCTATGGGAGCCTACCAGTGGCCCGTCCCGGGTTCGCCCTTGAAGGGACCCACCACCCGATCGGTAATCCAGCCACCGTAGAACGAGCCCGGCTGGGGGCGGACGCGCTCGCCATTGACGAAGCAGGCAATTCGGTCCGGATAGAAGGACACGTGTTCGTGCAGCGCCGCAAAGCGCTCACTCGGGTCCGCATACTGCCAGGCAACCGGACCCGACGCCGGATCGCTCACCAGCGCGAAGTAACTCGCCCGGCCCTTCCACTCGCAGAAACTGCTGTGCTCCGTGGCCACCAGCAGACGCCAGTCAATGTCGGCAGCAGGCAGGTAATACGTGGGCGGACTCGCTGTCTCGAGCACACGTAGCGCCGACCGACTGCTGGCCAGCGGAATGTAGTCGACACTGACATCCACGAGCTCATCGCTGCCCACGAGTACCGGCGGGCGCGGATAGTCCCACACCGACTCCTGCCCGGGACCGGGGGTCTCGGCGAAATCGGGGCGTTCCTGTCCGGTAAATTTCCACATACGCCAACACTAGCGACAATGCACCCGGGAGCCAAGTGTCAACAGATCAGGGCTTCGCGCCGGCAGGACAACAGGGTTATCCTCTTGAAGTGAGGCTCCGCGCCAATTCCGGCCTGCGTATGCCGTGCGACCCAACGGAACCCAATCCATGCAAGCACCGATGATCGAGGCTCTGTGCCACCCGGACTGTTACCCGCATACGGTCGATGCTGTCGATCTGGTCGAAACCCATATCTCGTGGGTATTGCTCGCCGGGGACACCGTGTACAAGATAAAGAAACCCCTGGACCTGGGCTTCCTGGATTTCTCAACCCTGGAAAAACGCAGGTTCTTCTGCGAGGAGGAAGTCAGACTCAACCAGCGCACCGCCCCGGACCTGTACCTCGACGTCGTTCCGATCCGCGGCACGCCGGAGAAGCCGTCACCGGGAGGTCCCGGGGAGATACTCGACTACGCCGTGAGAATGCGCCGCTTCGATGCGGACGCCGGGTTCGATCACCTTCTTGAGCAGCAGCGGCTGACCCGGCAACACGTGATCGATCTCGCACGACAGCTGGCCGGCCTGCACCACATTGCCGGGATTGCCGGGCCTGGCAGTGACTATGGAAACTTCCACAGCGTCACCCAACCTGTCCGTGACAATTTCACCGATCTTGCAAAGTCGCTGCACGACAGACCAATCGCAGACGGTCTGGACGCGCTGCAGGACTGGACGGAGGCGCAGCTGGTGCAACTCGCGCCGCTGATTGAGGCGCGTCAGCGGGACGGATTCATCCGCGAATGCCACGGCGATGCCCATCTCGGCAACGTCGCCCTGATCGACGGGCGGGCGACCCTGTTCGACTGCGTGGAGTTCAGCAGTGACCTGCGCTGGATTGACCTCATGTCTGACCTCGCATTCGCCGTGATGGACCTGCACAGTCGCGGTGAGCCCGGCCTGGCCTGGCTTCTGCTCGATGAATACCTCGCCACTACCGGCGATTACGCGGGCGTGCGTCTGCTCCCGCTGTACCTCGTTCACCGCGCGCTCGTCAGGGCCAAGGTCACCGCGCTCCGCCTCGAGGATCCGCATGCCGACCGCGACACCCTCCTCGGGGAGGTGGCGAAGTACCTCTCGCTGGCATCGCGCATCAGTAGCGAACACCGCCCGGCGATTGTGATAACCGTCGGCCTCTCGGGCAGCGGCAAGTCGTGGCTGGCGGGGCAGCTGGTGGAACATGCCGGTCTCGTGCGCGTGCGATCGGATGTAGAGCGCAAGCGACTTCACGGCCTCGATCCGCAGGAACGCAGCGACTCCGGCATCGACGCCGACCTGTACTCGGCGCAGGCCACCGAACGCACCTATCGCCACATTGCGAGGGCGGCGCGCGCTCTTGTAGACGCCGGCATGCCGGCACTGATCGATGCTGCCTGCCTGAAGCGCTGGCAGCGCGATCGGTTCCGGGAACTCGCCGCGCAGCTCGCGGTGCCCTTCGGCATACTGCAATGCCATGCAGACGAGCCCTTGCTCCGCCGACGCCTCCTCGCACGTGAGGCAACTGGCAGCGATCCATCCGACGCCGGCCTGGCAGTGCTGGCGCACCAGCTGCAGACCCTGGAGCCCCTGGCGAAGTGTGAGGAAGGGGCGACGCGCCGCTTCGATACTGCCAGCGACTGCGTTGACGAAGCGGCGGACTGGATCAGGACGCTAACGGCGTTCGATGGTGTAGGTCACGTCACCACCGCTGGCTAGCGTGGAGGATTCCGTAGACACCTTCCAGTGTTCCGTCAGGCTGTACTCGAGCCGCACCGTGGAGATGGAATCGAACAGGCCGATGCCGTAGCTGACAAACAGGTCCGGGGAGAGATACTTGCCGATAACGAAGGCCGCCTGATTCACATCGCTGCCGGCACCGGCTTCGCCAGAGCCCGTCTCGATGCCCACGCTGTCCACGCCCAGCCC
>JAWLGG010000068.1:0-9952 GCA_041685155.1 Chromatocurvus sp. | reverse complement strand
AGTGGCGACGTGACCCTGAAAATCTATCCCGGCCTGTACCACGAGATATTCAACGAGCCCGAGCGCGAGACAGTCCTTGCCGATCTGAACGCCTGGCTGCAGGCCCACGGCGCCGGCAGCTGAGGTGCTGCGCGCGCTTGTCACCGGCGCGGATGGCCAGCTCGGTCGCGAGCTCGTCTTGAGCGCGCCCGTGGGTGTGCAGTGCATGGCGCTCGATCGCGCCGCACTCGACGTTACCGATCCCGGGAGTATCGCCGGGGCGCTGTCGCGGATTCGGCCCGAGGTCCTGATCAATGCCGCGGCCTACACGGCGGTCGACGCGGCGGAAACAGATCGCGACGCCGCCTTTGCCGTGAACGACGCCGCCGCGGGCCTGCTTGCGGATGCCTGCGCGCAGCGCGATATCCGCCTGCTGCACGTCTCCACCGATTTTGTCTTTGACGGCGCCTCGGGCAGTCCCTACCGACCGGGCGACAGTACCGGTCCCCTTGGCATCTACGGCGCGAGCAAACTCGCCGGCGAGGCCCGTCTGCTCAGTCGCGACCCCAGCGCCCTGGTGTTGCGCACGGGATGGGTGTACTCGCGCCACCGCGGCAACTTCGTGCTCACGATGCTGCGCCTGATGGCGGAACGGGACGAACTCGGCGTTGTCGCGGATCAGGTGGGCACGCCGACCTGGGCGCGTGGCCTGGCCCTGGCGCTGTGGCGCTTTACAGGGCATTCCGGTCTCGCGGGCATCTATCACTGGAGCGATGCCGGCGTCTGCAGCTGGTACGACTTTGCCGTGGCCATTGCGGAGGAAGCCCTGGCCCTTGGGCTGCTGCCGCGGGTGCCAAAGATATTGCCAATTGCAACGGCTGACTATCCCACAGCGGCGCGGCGACCAGCCTGCAGCGTCCTCGACAAGCAGGATACCTGGCGCGACCTCGCGCTGGAGGGCGTGCACTGGCGCCGGCAGCTGCGCATGATGCTCCAGGACCTGAAGTAGCATGCCAATGTCTAGTCTGCATGCCAGAACGCTGATGGTCACCGGGGGCGCCGGCTTTATCGGCGCCAACTTCGTGCACTACTGGGTGACGGCACACCCGGATGACAACGTCATTGTCTACGATGCGCTCACCTACGCCGGCAACCGCGCCAGCCTGTCGGCCCTGGAGGGTGCGCCGGGTTTCCGTTTCCTGCACGCGGATATCTGTGATCGCGAGCAGGTCACGGCCTGTCTGCGCGAGCACGGGGTGGACACCATCGTGCACTTTGCCGCAGAGAGCCACGTCGACCGCTCGATCACTGGTCCCGATGACTTCATCCGCACCAATATCCTTGGCACGCACACGCTGCTGGAGGCGGCGCGCAGCGTCTGGTTGTCGGGCGACGGCATGCCGCACCGCTTCCACCACGTCTCTACCGACGAGGTGTATGGCTCTCTGGCGGCGGGGGATCCGGCCTTTCACGAGAATCACCGCTACGCACCCAATTCGCCCTATTCCGCAAGCAAGGCGGCGTCCGACCATCTGGTGCGCGCCAGCTTCCACACCTATGGGCTGCAGGTGACCACGAGCAACTGCTCGAACAACTACGGGCCTTATCATTTCCCCGAGAAGCTGATTCCGCTGTGCCTGACCAGCATCCTGCGCGGACGCCCGCTGCCGGTGTACGGCGATGGCAGCAATATCCGCGACTGGCTGTATGTCGAGGATCACTGCCGCGGGATCGAGACGGTGCTTGAACGCGGCCGCATTGGCGAGGTGTACAATATCGGCGGCAACAATGAGTGCAGCAACCTGGCTATTGTGCACCTGTTGTGCGACGCGCTGGATGCCCGGTTCCGCGATGACAGCGGGCTGGGGCAGCGCTTCCCCGATGCGCCGGCGGCCCGCGGCGGCAGCGCCCGCGACCTGGTGACCTTTGTCGCCGACCGTGCCGGGCACGACTGGCGCTACGCCATTGATGCGGGCAAGGCGGCCAGGGAGCTCGACTATGCGCCGCGGGAGACCTTCGAGACCGGTATTGAGCGCACTATCGACTGGTATCTCGACAACCCGGCCTGGTGGCAGCCGCTCCTGCGAGGGTGAGCCTCAGTCCGCGCCGATCGCCGGGGCTGGCGCTGGCGCTGGCGCGGTGACTCTGCCACCGGCAAGGGCCCGTGACGGCTGCCAGTCATCCAGCCAGCGAACGAGCTCGGCCAGCGGCATCGGTCTGGCAAAGGCGTAGCCCTGGGCGACTTCACATCCGAGCGCCCGCAACAGCCGGCAGTGCTCCTCGGTCTCTGCGCCCTCTGCCACTATCCTGATGTCCAGTGCCTGCGCCAGGGAGACAATGGCGCGGAGGATGGCGAGGTCGGCGCTCTCGTGGGTCATGTTGCGCACGAAAGTCTGGTCGATCTTCAGGGTATCGATCGGCAGTGCCTGCAGGTAGACCAGCGACGAGTATCCCGAGCCGAAGTCGTCCAGCGCAAAGTGCACGCCGAACTCGGCGCAGCGGGTTATCACTTCGGCGACGTCACGGGTATTTTCCAGGGCGCTGGTTTCCAGTATCTCCAGCTCCAGCTGGCGCCCTTCGATTGCCGGGTACGCCGCCAGCCGTTCGCGAATGCTCTCGGCAAAGCCCTCTACCAGCAATTGTGGCGGCGAGATATTCACGCTGACCGCGAGGTCGCGCTGTGACGTCGGCAGGCTGGACAGGTCGCGCAGGGCCTGGTCGATCACCCAGTCGCCAAGATCGATGAGCACGCTGTGGTTCTCCAGTGGCACCAGGAAGCGCGCTGGCGCGAGCAGACCGCGCTCGGGGTGCTGCCAGCGTATGAGTGCCTCGGCACCGCGGATCTCGCCAGTGACCAGATCGACCTTGGGCTGGTAGTGAAGACAGAATTCATCGGCGGTCAGTCCACGGCGCACGTCATTCACCAGCTGATGCTTGTTTTCCAGCAGCTGGTTGCTGGCCTGGTCGAACAGGCGGAAACAGTTGCGGCCCTCTGTCTTGGCCTGGTACATGGCGTGGTCGGCCTGTCGCAGAAGCTGCTCGGCATCGAGCGCGACCTCTCCCTGGGGATAAAAGCTGATCCCGATGCTCGCTGTCGGGCTGAGTACCTTTTCGTCCAGGGTTACCGGCTCCGTCGACAGTGACAGCAGCCGCTCCACTACCGGCAGGCAATCGGTCTCACGCTGCAGGTCGCAAAGGACGGCGACAAATTCGTCGCCGCCGATACGCGCCAGTGTGTCGCCTTCGCGCAGGGCAACGTGCATGCGTGCGGCGAGAACCTTGAGCAGCATGTCGCCGACTTCGTGGCCGTGGCTGTCGTTGACCTCCTTGAAGTTGTCCAGGTCGATATAGGCGACCGCCACGCGTCGTCCCCTGCGCTGGCACTGCTGCATGGCCAGCTTGAGTGATTCGATGCCCAGGGTGCGGTTGGGTACGCCGGTCAGGGAGTCGTAGTAGGCCTGGTGTTCCAGCTCAGCCTCCGCTTTTCTCATGCTGGTGATGTCGCTGAACGACACGACGATGCGGGCAATGTCGCCGGCGCTGTCCAGCAGGGGCCGCACGTTCACGAGAATCCAAGCACTGGGCTGTGCGTCGCTGCGGCAGACACCGACGGTCAGGTTGCTGATGGGGGTGCGCTGGAGCATGACGCGCGCGGCGGGGTCGGACCCCTGGTTCATGGGCTGGCCGTCCCTGTCACAGAACTGCCAGCCGTAGTCGGTAAGGCGTCGGCCGATGGCGTCCCGGGCGCCGATGCCAAAAAACTCCGATGCCATGGGGTTTATAAGCTGTATGCCGCCCGCGCCGCTATAGACAACGATACCGCCGGCAAAGCTGTCGAAGATGCCCTGCAGCAGATCGGCACTGGCCCGCGCCTCGCGGTCCCTGGCCACGAGCTGCGCCTCGGCCTCGCTGCGGCGCACCGTCCCCCAGATCTGCGCGGACAGCAGTTCCACCGTCTTGAGATCCTGCGCGTCGTAGGCCGCGCTCTTGTTGGCCACTCCCAGGATCAGCGCCCCCGAACCGGCCTCGACCGGTGACAGCAGCAGGCGCTCCACGGGCCCGCAGGCCCCGGGTAGCGGCTGCTGCTGCCGGCTGCCGCCGTAGTCGTTCACGGTCAGTGCACAGGTGGACTCGCTACATTCGGCCCAGCCGCCTCCGGGCAGCAGTGGCTCGCTGTCCAGCGGCTCTGCGGTGTCGGCCCCGAGCGCGCTGGCGGCCATCGCGTAGGCCTCGATCTCCCGGGTCTGTGCATTCACCCGGTAAATGCCGGCAAAGCCGCTGCGCGTGAGACCCTTGACGACGTCGAGCTGTTCCCGGACAAACGGAAGAATGTCCACGGGTTCGACGTCGGTGGGCATGTCCCGCAGGGCCCGCTCGCGCCGGGCATTGAGCTTTTCCTGTTGAAACAGGGCGCGGATACGCCTGGCATAGATGAACAGGAAACCGGCGAGCAGGAATACGACGAAGGTGATGCTTGCCCACAGCAACATGGTGCGGGGTTCGTTGCGCCAGATATCCTGCCAGGACAGAGCAGGCGTGCGGTGATAGGGCGGCAGCCCCAGCTCTCGCAGCATGCGGTGGACCGGTTCATAGCTGTGTGCCAGGGAAAAGTCACCGTGCAGCCCGCCGATCGACCGTCGCCGCACATCCAGCAAAACGGCCAGCATGGTATCTGTCTGTGCAGCCGTCAGGCTCGGCAGACCGACCAGCGTCCACCCGGGGTACAGACGGGTCGATGTCACCGCGGGATAGGCGGGCAGGTCCTGGGCGTTGATCACGCGAACCGACTCGCGGTCCACCACCCCGTCATCGGTGAGCTGCTCGAGCACGACAGTATCGATGAACGCCGCGTCGGCGCTGCCTGCGAGCAGCGCTTCGAGCGCGTCGCGATGTGTGCCACTCGCGCTGATCTTCAGGGAATCCGGCAGCGCCGGATCAGCCATGTGCAGCTCGTACAGCGGCGCGGCATAGCCACCAAAGGACAGACGGTGTGGAATCGCCACCTGCCGTCCCCGCAGGTCGGATAGCTCGCGGATCTCCGTGGTTCCGCTGCGCACCAGGACAACGCCGCCCACGCCACCCACGCGCCCTGCCGGCATACTGGCCTTGAAGGTGACCAGGGGCCTGGCGCGCTGGTCGAGATACTGGGCATAGGCCGTCTGGTAGGGGTTGAGGAATGCGGCGTCCAGCTGGCGGTTGCGTATGGCCTGCATGAGCTCGTCGGGCGGCAAGGGGTGCAGCGTGAATCGGTCCCTGCCGATATCCCGGAAAAATACCCGGAGTGAGGCGATCTGGTCACTGAAGATCGAGGATGAGCGCTCCATGCTGATGCCGACGCGAATGCGCGGTTCCGGCGTCTCCTGTGCCTGTGCCTGCGCCCCGGCCGGCAGTGGGGCGAGTGGTAGAAGGCATGCCAGCAGCAGACCCAGGCAGGCAAATACCCGGGTCAAGAAGCCGGCTCCGGCAGAAAGCGCGCATCCAGCAGGCGGGCATTTCCCTGCGGCCGCTGGATAATGCGGGCATCGACAAACAGGCCGTGGATGCGCCGTGCGGCGTGCAGGAGCGCGGAATCCTGTTCGAAGTAGCGATGCTGGGCATCGAGGGTGGGTAAGACTATACGGCGCAGCTCTTCCTCGGTGATGCGGACTGGCTTGTCCTGCAGGCTGGCCAGCCGATAAAGGGCATCGACCGGGTTGTCGTGGACATGTGCCTGCGCCCGCAGCACGGCGCTGACCAGCTTTTCCAGGGTTTTCTGCCGACCCGCGATGGCATCGCGGTGCACCGCTATGACGTCGAAAATCAGTTCCGGTGTATCTCGACTGGACAGCAGCGTCCGGGCGCCGGTGCCGCGCAACACCCGGGCAAAGGGCTCGTAGGTGGCCGCCGCATCGACGGCGCCTGACTGCCACAGCTCGAGAAGCTGCCCTGACTTCGCGTCGATGAGTTGCACGTCTGCAATCGACAGGCCCCCGGATTCCAGCGCCGCGGTGAGCATGAGCATGCCGACCCCCGATGCCTGCAGTGCGATGCGTCGCCCTCGCAGTTGCGCGACGTCGGCGATGTCCGGCCGCACCAGCAGGGAGTCGGCCCCCGACGAGGTGTCCATGACGGCGACAATGCTCAGGGGCAGTCCGGCATCGATACCGCGAATCACCTCATCGAGGGTCAGGCAGGCCGCGTGCAGCTCACCGCTGGCGAGCGCCGCCAGTGAGTCGGCGCCGGATGCGGTGTCGACCAGCTCGATCTCCGGGCCGATCCAGTCCCACCGCTGCGCCATGGGAATCACGTCGTAGCCGATCCACGGGTTGATACCTATGCGCAGCGGTTTCTCCGAACACCCGGCAAGAAGCGCGCACAGCAGCACCGCGGTGATGCGGCACCGCCGCGCGAAAGCTGATCCCGATAACATCCCCCTCATCCGGCCTTCATAGCACGGCGCGATGGCGCTGACCAGACATGCAGCCGCAGGCTGTGCGCGGGTACCGTAATGGCTGCCGGATCGCGGTTCAGCCCAGCAGTGGCGCCTCGACGAGGGGCAGGCCGCTCCGATCCTTGTCTGACAGCGCCGGCGCCCGACCCTCCACCAGCGGCCAGTCGATGGCAATGTCGGGATCGTTCCAGGCCAGGGTGATCTCGCTGTCCGGATCGTAGCGGTCGGTGCATTTGTACTGGAAGTCCGCGCTGTCTGAGAGAACATAGAAGCCGTGGGCAAAGCCCGGGGGTATCCACAGCATGTGGTGGTCGATATCGTCCAGTACCTTGCCATACCACTGCCCGAAGGTGGGGGAGTCGCGTCGCAGATCGACGGCGACATCGAACACGCGTCCCGCGGTAACGCGCACCAGCTTGCCCTGGGTGTGTCGCGTCTGGTAGTGAAGGCCGCGCAGGATGCCGCCCCGGGACCGGCTGTGGTTGTCCTGCACGAAAGCCACGTCGAAACCGGCGTTGCGGAAAGTGTCCGCATTCCAGCTCTCGAGGAAAAACCCGCGGGCGTCGCCGAACACCCGCGGCTTTATCAGGTAGACGCCCGGCAGCGCTGTGGCATCAAAATTCATTCAGCATCACGCCGTCGTCGCGCAGCAGGCCCTGAAGGTAGAGTCCATAGCCGCTTTTCTCGAGCGGTGCTGCCAGCGCCTCGAGCTGAGCGGCGTCGATGTAGCCCATGCGGAAGGCGATCTCCTCCGGGCAGGCGATTTTCAGCCCCTGGCGCTCCTCGACCACGCGGATGAAGTTGGCGGCGTCGAGCAGTGAATTGTGGGTCCCGGTGTCCAGCCAGGCGGTGCCGCGGCTCATGACCTCCACCTGCAGGTCGCCGCGGGACAGGTAGGCCTTGTTGACGTCGGTGATTTCCAGCTCGCCGCGGCGCGAGGGACGGATGCCTGCGGCAATATCGAGAACGTCGTTGTCATAGAAATACAGGCCCGTGACGGCATAACTGGAGCGCGGCTGCGCCGGTTTCTCCTCGATATCCATGGCGGTGCCGTCGCTGTTGAACTCGACCACGCCATAGCGCTCCGGGTCCTGCACGTAGTAGGCGAACACCGAGGCCCCCCGGTCCCGGGCCGCCGCGCTTTTCAGGCACTGGGTGAACCCGCCGCCGTAGAAGATATTGTCGCCCAGGACCAGCGCACAGGGCGACCTTTCTACGAAATCCGCGCCGAGGATAAACGCCTGGGCGAGTCCGTCGGGGCTTGGCTGCACGGTGTACTGCAGGGAAAGTCCCCACTGGCTGCCGTCGCCGAGGAGTTCGGAGAAGGCGCGCTGGTCACGCGGCGTGGTGATGATCAGGATATCGCGGATTCCCGCCAGCATCAGCGTGGCCAGGGGGTAATAGATCATGGGCTTGTCGTAGACCGGCATGAGCTGCTTGCTCACGGTGCTGGTCAGTGGATGCAGGCGGGTGCCCGAGCCCCCCGCGAGGATGATGCCTTTGTACGCTGTTGCTGCTGCCATTGCATTTTTCAACCCGCCCGGTGAGCCGTGAGTATATCCTGTGGCCGCCCGTGTCGCGATGACCGGCGGCGCGTTGTGCGTGAATTACGCGACGGCGGTTGCTAGTATTGGCACCCTCGTGACAAAACTTCCTGCCGGGGCTTTCGGAGACGCCGTCATCACACAGATAGAACCAGTCCAGGACGGAAGCCTGACGGTGGACGAGGCCTCCGCGGTCCTCCTGCGCCGCGATTCCGCCGCGGCGCCGGGCCCGCACAGGGTGAATGCCCGTGCCGCCGCAGCGCTTGGCAGGGAGTCGCTGTCCATCGCCCTGCTGGGGTATCGGTCCCGGCCTTTCGGCGGCGGCCAGGGCATCTACCTGAAGTATCTCAGCAAGGCGCTGGTTGAGGCGGGTCATCGCGTCGACGTGATTTCAGGGCCACCCTACCCGCACCTGGACCCGCGGGTACGCCTGATACAGCTGCCCAGCCTCGACCTGTTCGAGAACGGGCTGGGATCACTGCGGCCGCGGCATCTGCTGTCCTATTCCGACACGTTCGAGTGGCTGAGCAAGCTCACCGGCGGCTTTGCCGAGCCCTATACTTTTGGCCGGCGCGCGCTGAAGTACCTGCGGCAGCATGGCCATGAGTACGACCTGGTGCATGACAACCAGAGCCTGAGCTATGGCATGCTCGCGCTTCAGGCCGACGGCATGCCACTGGTTACCACTGTTCACCACCCTATCACCAATGACCTGCGTATCGCGCTCGATGCCGCCACCACCCGGACAGAGCGTCTGCTGGTGCGCCGCTGGCACCGCTTCCTGGTGATGCAGAGCAGGGTCGCGCGGCGATTGCGGCATGTGGTCACCGTGTCCGAGTGCTCGCGACGCGATATTGCCCGGGACTTCGGCCGCCCGCCGGAGCAGGTGGACGTGGTGTACAACGGCATCGACACCGATACCTTCCGTCCGCTTCCCGGCGTGGCGCGCGAGCCGCTGCGGATCATGGCCACGGCCTCCGCCGACGCGCCGCTCAAGGGCCTGCGCTATCTGCTCCTGGCCTTTGCCGAACTGCGGCGCCGGCACACCGGCCTGCAGCTGCTCCTGGTGGGCAGGCCACAGGCGGGAGGCAGGACGGAAACACTGATCGATGAACTCGGCCTGCGCCCGGCAATCACCTTTGTCAGCGAGATCAGCACCGAGGACCTGGTAGCGCACTATGCGCAGGCCACTGTGGCGGTCGTGCCCTCCCTGTACGAGGGTTTCGGCCTTCCCGCCGGCGAGGCCATGGCCTGCGGGGTTCCCGTGGTGGCGACGCAGGCCGGAGCCCTGCCGGAGATCGTCGGCGATGCCGGCCTGCTGGTGCCACCCGGCGACGCGCCGGCACTGGCACAGGCGGTGGATGCCCTCCTGCGTGATCCAGAGCGGCGCTCGGCGCTCGGCGCAGCCGCGCGGCGCCGCATTGTGGATACCTTCAGCTGGGACATCTGCGCCAGGGGCATGGTCGCCTATTACCGGCAGGTGCTGTCCCATGCAGACGTTTGACCGGCGTCACTTTCCCCTGCAGAGCGGCCAGCGGGTGCTCGACCTGGGCTGTGGCGAGGGGCGTCACGCCATCGCAATGCACCTGCAAGACCGCGCGGATGTGCTTGCCATCGATCTCTCGCTTGAGGATCTGCGGCGCGCACGCGAGAAGCACGCGGCGTACCGGGACCATGGCGCCGATACGCTGTTTGCACTGAGCAACGCCAGTGCGTTGGCGCTGCCGCTGGCCGATAACAGCCTCGATGCCGTGATCTGCAGCGAGGTGCTCGAGCACATCGATGACTATCCCGCCGTCCTGCGGGAGATACAGCGGGTACTCCGGCCGGGTGGCCTGCTCTGTGTCAGCGTGCCGAGGGCCTGGCCGGAACGCATCTGCTGGTGGCTCAGCAGCGCCTACCACCGGGTCCCGGGGGGACACCTGCGCATCTTCAGCCGGCGCCAGCTGCAGGCGCAGATTGCGGACCTGGGCTTCAACTGCTATCGCCGCCACGGTGC
>JAWLGG010000067.1:0-10029 GCA_041685155.1 Chromatocurvus sp. | reverse complement strand
GGTCGCTACCGGAAAACCAGCCGCTGTAGGGCATGCCCCAGGAGTTGGCGTGGAACATGGGCGGCACCAGCAGCAGCCTGTCGGCCTCGCAGATACCGAACGTATCCGTTGCCCGCGACGCGATGGCGTGCAGGTAGGTTGTCTTGTGGCTGTAGACCACGCCTTTCGGGTTGCCGGTGGTGCCGCTGGTGTAGCAGACCGCAGCGGCCGCGTTCTCGTCGAGGTCTGGCCAGTCGATGGTGCTGTCCTGCGCGGCCAGCGCGGACGCGTAGTCATGCCAGGTGACGCCGCGCGGCAGGCCGGTCGGCTCTTCGCCAGCGCCGACCACCAGGAGGTGCTGCACGCTGTCGAGCAGTGGCAGCGCAGGCGCCAGCACATCCAGCAGGCGGGCGTCCACGAGGAGCACGCGATCCTCGGCGTGGTTGATCACCCAGGCAATCTGCTCGGTCGACAGGCGCACGTTCACGGTGTGCAGAATGGCGCCGAGCGAGGGAACACCGAGATAGGCCTCCTGGTGTTGTCGCGTGTTCCAGGAGAAGGTCCCGACGCGGTCACCGGCGCGCACGCCCAGCTCGCGCAGAAGATTTGCCAGCCGGGCCGCGTTGACGGCAATCTCGCCAAACGACGTGTTGACGACAGACTCGCCGTCGAATTCAGCGACCACGCTGTCGGCAAACACCTCTGCGCCGTGGCGTAGCATCATCTGCACGGTCATCGGCATGTGCATCATGGTTGCGGGCATGGGGGCGTAATCAGCCATTTACCATTCTCCTTCGGCCGCTGCCGCCGCTTCTTCGAGCAGCGCCGGCACATCCTGTTCCAGACCCCGGGCATAGTCGGTGTCTACCGAGCCCCTACGGTACAGTGCGTAGGCACCCTCGACGATGGCCGCCAGGCGCCAGAAAGCGAAGCACAGGTGGTAGTCGATGTGGTCCAGTCCCATGCCCGTTTCCCGTGACCACAGTGCGGCAAGGTGCTGGCGCGAGTGTACGCCGACGCGCCGGCTGACCTGCTGTACATGCGGGAATGCGGGGGGGGTCGCATGGCGCTGATTGCCCCAGAACATCAGCAGCAGGGCGATGTCGGCGAGGGGATCGCCGATGGTCGCCAGTTCCCAGTCAATGATGGCGGCGACGCCGGGTCGGTCGCGGAAGCACAGGGTATTGTCGAGGTGGTAGTCGCCGTGGGTGAGGGCGCCGGGATGCGCTGGCGGCAGGTTTTCCAGCAGCCAGTCAGCGAGCGAGTCCAGCAGGGGCAGGGGGCGGACACTGTCCTTCCTGCGAATCTCCCGCCAGCGTGTGACCTGTCGCTCGAGGAAGCCCTCTGGCCGCCCGAAATCCGCAAGGCCGATGTCCTGCCAGGGCAGGCAGTGCACACCGGCGAGCCGGGTCACAAGGTCCTCGCCGAGGCGATTGACCGTCTCTGCGCTGTCCGGGTAGGCGGCCGGCAACTCGTTGGTAATGGAGACGCCATCGACATAACGGGCGACGAGAAAGGGGCGGCCGATAACCGAGCTATCCTCACACCAGGCGACGAACGCCGGTACCGCGGCGCGTCCGGCAAGCGCCTGGAGTACGCGGCCCTCGCGCTCGATTCCCCGGTGCGCCGTTGCGGAAACGGCATTGGCGGCTGGTGCGCGCAGCACGAGACGACCCTCGTCGCTGTCCAGCAGCAGCGTCGTGTTGGCGTTGCCGCCGCCCAGTTCCCGGTTTAGGCGAACGCCGGCAACACCCGCGTTCCCGGCGAGCCACCGGGGCAGCTTCTGCAGGTCCGCGGTGCTCACAGGCCGGTGACCCCGAAGCTGCTCAGGAGGCCGCCATCCACTGGCACGAATGCCCCGGTCATGTAGGCGCTGCGGCCGACCCAGTCGATCACCTGGGCGATGTCTGCTGCCTCGCCATAGCGGCCCAGGGGAATGGTCTTGCGCATGGCCTCGAGTGCGTTGGGTGAGACGTCTGCGGTCATTTCCGTCAGTACCAGGCCCGGTATGACGAGATTGACCCGTATGCCGCGTCGCGCAAACTCGATGGCAAGCGCGCGCGTAAGGCCGGCGAGGCCGGCCTTCGACGCGGCGTAGGCGCTATCACCCGGGAAGCCGCGAAAACCGACCACGGCGCCGACGTTGACCACGGCCGCGCCGTCGCGCATGCCCGGCTCCACGGCGCGTATCGCGTTCAGCGCGCCGGTCAGGTTGACATCGAGAACCGCCTGCCAGTCGTTGTCCTTGAGCCGGCCGACGCGCGCACCGCGGTGCAGCCCCGCGTTGTTGACCAGGACATCCACCGCGCCCCAGGTATCATTGACCCGTGCGATGGCCGCGGCCAGCGAGTCCCGGTCGGTAACGTCAGCGCGGCAGGCCATGCACGATGCGCCGCGGGCGGCCGCCAGCGGTTCCAGGTCATCGCCCCGCGCGATCAGGGCAACGCGATCGCCCTGCTGCAGCACGCGATCGGCGGTAGCCAGACCGATACCCCGGCTGGCGCCGGTGATGACCCAGGTCTTCGGCTCTTCTCGCTGGTCTTGCTGCATGGCATCCTGCCCCCCGAACGCAGATAGGTATTATTTGCTTGTTTGTAACTAGCAAGTTTATACTTGAGGTGAGCGTAGTCAAGGGTCTGGCGCCGTCGGGTGCGAGCACAGCACGCTGAATACGATAAGTGAGAAGACCGGACAGGCACAGGAGGCCGCGTGAGCTGGAGTTTTGAGACAGACAGCGAGTTTCAGCGCAAGCTGGACTGGATAGAAACCTTCACCCGTGAGGAGATAGAGCCTCTCGACCTGGTCTTTCGGGGCCCCGGTGATCCCTGGGATCCTGATTCCCCGGCAGCACAGGCAATGGCGCCGCTGAAGGATATCGTCAAGCGCGAGAAGCTCTGGGCCTGCCACCTCGGCCCGGAACTGGGCGGCGAGGGCTACGGCCAGGTCAAGCTCGGTCTCATGAACGAGATACTCGGCCGCAGCCGCTTTGGCCCCAGCGTCTTCGGCTGCCAGGCACCCGATTCCGGCAATGCCGAAATCCTTGCCCATTTCGGCACGCCGGAGCAGAAAAAGAAGTTCCTGCAGCCCCTGCTCGACGGACAGATAGCATCCTGCTACTCGATGACCGAGCCACAGGCGGGGGCCGACCCGGCTGAGTTCACCTGTACCGCCGTCCGCGATGGCGACGAGTGGGTCATCAACGGCGAGAAGTGGTTCGCTTCGCATGCCCGCTTCTCCGAATTTCTCCTGGTCATGGTGGTGACCAATCCGGAGGTGCCCATCCACAAGGGGGCGTCCATCCTGCTGGTCGAAAAAGGCACGCCGGGTCTCGAGATTCTGCGCAACTCCGCCGTGGGCCCTTATGTTGAGCAGGGCGACGGCGTGCACGGCTATCTGCGCTTCACGGACTGCCGGGTGCCGGCCGACAATCTGCTGGGTGAGGAGGGGGGCGGCTTTATCGTTGCCCAGACGCGCCTCGGAGGCGGGCGGGTTCACCACGCCATGCGCAGCGTGGGCGTGCTGAAAAAGGCCCTGGACATGATGTGCGAGCGCGCGCTCAGCCGCCGTGCCAAGGGCGAGGTGCTGGCCGACAAGCAGATGACCCAGGAGAAGATTGCCGACACCTATACCCAGATTCACCAGTACCGCCTGCACGTGCTGTACACGGCCTGGCTCATAGACAAGCACAAGGAATACAATCGGGAGGTGCGCAAGGAAATCGCTGCCATCAAGGCCGCGACACCCCGCGTGCTTCAGGAGGTGATCTATCGCGCGATGCATCTCCACGGCAGTATCGGCATGTCCGACGAGACACCGCTGATGACGATGTGGGCGAACATCCCCGAGCTCGGCGTCGTGGATGGCCCTTCCGAGGTGCACAAGATCACCGTGGCGCGCACGGTGCTGCGCGATTATGCTCCGTCGCCCGGCCTGTTCCCGACCTACCACACGCCGACGCAGCGCGAACTTGCCATGAAAAAGTACGGCCACTTTCTCGACCGGTAGCGACGGCGGTGAGACGGTGTTGAGCGGTGTTGTTGAACTGGCGTTGCGGGCGGCCCGGCCGCCGTATTGAAGGAGGTGTCCGTGCCTGATGTAATGGCGCTCTGGCGCAGCATCCGTTCTGCGCCGCGGTTCCGGGCGGCCATTCTTGCCGCCGGCTGCGGCGTATTTACGGGCCTGCCATCGGCTGCGGCAGCGGAAGTGCCCGAGGCCGTTGCCCGGCTGGCCGCCGCGGGGGAGTCCGTCTACCGTCGTCACTGCAGCGCCTGTCATGGGGCGTCCCTGCGCGGGTCGCCCCACGGCAGCGCGCTCAGTGGCAGAATCTTCCTGGACAAGTGGGGCGAGGCCAGCGCAGCGGACTTTGCCGCCTATACTCGCGCGAACATGCCCCCGGGCGACACCGAGGTCCTGCGCAACCGCGAGATCGCCGCGGCTGTCGCCTATATCCTCGACCGCAACCGCCGCGCCACCGATGAGTCCCACCCGCTGCTGGCGATGGCCGGTCTCGCCGGCGACACGGGTACCGACGCGGCAGAGGAGGACGCCGAGGGCTGGTTCAATTTCACCGAGGCGGGCACCATCGACGAGGCGGCGAAGAGCCGGGGCGGCTTCGTCGGCCGCGGTCTCGACCGCTTCGAGCCGGTAACGGAGGACGACCTCGACAATCCCCCTCCCGGCGACTGGCTCAGCTGGCGACGGACACGTGACGGCCACGGCTACAGCCCGCTGGACCAGATCGATCGCGGCAACGTCACGGACCTGACGCTCGCCTGGACCCTGGCCATGCGCGACGGCAGCAACCAGGTGACCCCCCTGGTCCGCGACGGCATCATGTATCTCACTCACCCCGGAAACGTCATCCAGGCCGTGGACGGTGCGACCGGAGACGTGCTCTGGGAGTATGCCTACAGCTTTCCCGCGGAGGCAAAGACCCTCGGTGGCCCGACCCGGAACATTGCCATCTACGGCGACAGGCTCTTTCTGAGCACCTACGACGCCGCCCTCGTGGCCATCGACGCCCGCACCGGCGAGGAGGCGTGGCGCACGCCGAAGGCGGATTATCGCCAGGCCTACACCCACAGCGCGGGACCCATTGTCGGCGGCGGTGTTGTGCTGTCCGGCATCAACGGCTGCGAGCTGTACACGACCGACGGCTGTTTCATCACGGGCCACGATCCGCAGACGGGAGAGGAGCTGTGGCGCACATCGACCATCGCGCTGCCCGGTTCGGCGGAGGGTGACACCTGGGGCGGGCAGCCCGCCGACCTGCGCGCGGGCGGTGACGCGTGGATTGCCGGGTCCTACGACGCGGAGCTGGGCCTGTTCTTCATCGGCACCTCCCAGGCGAAGCCCTGGGTTGCCGCCAGCCGCGGCATGAGCGCGCGCGACCAGGCCCTGTACACCAACAGCACGCTCGCGCTGGACCCGCAGAGCGGGGAGATCGTCTGGCATTTCCAGCACGTGCCTGGCGAGACCATCGACATGGAAACCGGCTTTGAGCGCGTGCTTGTGGATATCGATGGCCGCAAGGTGCTTCTGACCGTCGGCAAGGACGGCATCCTGTGGAAGCTGGATCGTCGCAACGGGGAGTTCATCGCGCTGCGCGAGACCCTGCCGCAGAACATCTTTGCCAGCATCGATCGCGACAACGGTCAGCTCGAGTACCGCCAGGACATCCTCGATGCCAGGGTGGGCGACACCATACAGGCCTGCCCGGGCATCTATGGCGGACACAACTGGCAGGCGTCCGCCTACAGTCCGGACACCGGTTCCCTGGTGATTCCGCTGCACCAGCTCTGCTCCGATATGGTGGGGCGAGAGGTACCCATCGAACTGGGCGGTGGTGGCTACGGCGGCGACTCCCGGACCTATGAAATGCCTGGCACGGGGGGGCAATTCGGACGGCTCGCCTCCTATGACGTCCGCACTCTCGAGCAGCGCTGGGCGCACGAGCAGCGTGCGCTGTTCCTGACCGGTGCGCTGACGACAGCCGGCGGGCTGGTCTTCGCCGGCGATCTCGACCGCTACTTCCAGGCCTTCGACATCGACTCCGGCAAGGTGCTGTGGAAAACCCGGCTCGGCGCCCCACTGCACGGCTACCCGGTGACCTACACGGCGGGCGGAAAACAGTATCTGGCGGTGCCCACGGGAATCGGTGTGTTCCGGGCGCTGACGGCCGTTATCGCGCCGGAAATCTACCAGCCCGCCAATGGCCAGGCGATCTACGTCTTTGAACTGCCCGGGGACGACTGAGCGCGTTCCGGGTCCACCCTATCCAACTGAGCAAGGGAGACAATAATGAGTGTATATCGATTCCCAGAAGGCGCAGCCATTGTATTTGGCGGTTCCGGCGGCCTCGGCGGTGGCGTCGTCCGCCTGCTGGCGCAGAGTGGTACCGACGTGGCTTTCACCTATCACAAGAACCGGGAGGCGGCCGAGGACAACCTCAAGGCTGTCGAGGCGGCGGGCCGGCGCGGGCATATCGGCAGTGTCGACCTGCTGGACCTCGCCGCGGTCGAGTCTTTTGTCGGCGAGGTGAAGTCGACGTTCGGCCGCATTCATTCGGTGGTCTTCGCCACCGGCCCCTTCCTGCACATCCTGCCCATCATGGAGGCGGATCCGCAGGTCGTCTATGACACCCTCGATGCCGATGTGAAAGGCTTCTACCACGTGCTGCGCGCCGTGGTGCCGGCGCTGCGGGAGGGCGGCGGCGGATCGATCACCGCCCTGACCACGGCGGCCATCCACCGCTATATCGCGACGGACGGCCTGTCCTCCATTCCCAAGGCGGGGGTGCAGCACCTGTGCACGGCCATCGCCCGGGAGGAGGGCGCGAACAATATCCGCGCGAACTGCGTCGCCGTCGGTCTCATTGCCGTCGGCCTGTCCCAGGAGATCGACTCGCCGCCCGGCGGTATCCTCGATCAGTGGACCCGGCAGGTCGCGCTGGGTCGAGCGGGTGCCCCCGAGGAACTGTTCGACACAGTGGTGTTCCTGGCCTCGGAGAACGCCGGCTATATCAGCGGCCAGTCCCTGCCGGTGGACGGTGGCTACTCGGCGTAAGCGTGCAAGGCAAATAATGGATAAACAGAGAGGAATGCAGTCATGACGACCCGCCAGGAACCTGATTTTGATGTCATTGCCGTGGGTGCCGGTTTTGCCGGCCTCGCGCTGATCCACTACCTGCGTGAGGCGGGGCTGTCCATCCGGGTGCTCGACAAGGCCTCCGACATCGGCGGTACGTGGACCTGGAACCGCTACCCCGGTGCGATGACCGACAGCGAGAGCTACTACTACTGCCTCACGTTCTCACCCGAGCTGCTTCAGGAGTGGTCCTGGACGCAGCGCTACCCTGACTGGAAGGAGACCCACGCCTACTTCCACTTCGTCGCTGACAGGTGCGATATGTGGCCACACATCCAGCTCGATACCGAGGTCGTCGAGGCCGAGTACCAGCGCGATACAGCCCAGTGGAAGATCACCACCGCGGGGGGTGACAGCTACACCTGCAAGTATTTCGTCAGCTCCATGGGAATGATTTCCGAGCCCGTGATTCCGCGGATAGACGGCATGGACCGTTTCAAGGGGCCGCTGTTCCACTCCGCGCGCTGGCCCGACGGCCTGGAGTACGAGGGCAAGCGCATCGGCATCATCGGCGCTGGCGCCACAACTGTACAGATGGTTCCCGCCATGGCAGAGGCGGCCGGCAGCATTACGGTATTCCAGCGCACGCCGAACTACATCCTGCCGGCGATGCAGGCACCCATGACGCCGGAGTGGGAGAAAGAGATCAAGGAAAACTACGACGGGATCGTGGCCAAGTGTCGCAACCATGTGTTCGGCATGGCCTTTGACACCGCAGAGGGCCGCATGGCTGTGGAGACGCCGGAGGCGGAGCGGGAAAGAATCTTCGAGGAAAAATGGACCGGCAGCTTCCGCTGGGTTTTCGAGACCTTCGAGGACCTGCTTGCCAACCCCGAGGCGAACCGCATGGCATCGGAGTTCATTATCCGCAAGATGAAGGAGCGCATCGAGGATCCGGAGATAGCCGAACTGCTCACGCCGAAGGCCGATGACTACCCGCTGTTCGCCAAGCGACCACCGCTGGACCACGGCTACCTCGAAGCCTTCAGCCGGGACAACGTGCATCTGGTGGACATCAAGGACCGCGAGCCGATTGTCGAGATCACGGAGACCGGGGTGCGCACCACGGAGAATCATTACGACTTCGACATCATTGTCCTCGCAACCGGTTTCAAGGCCTACACGGGCGCCCTCGAGGCCTTCCCCATTCGCGGTACGGAGGAGCAGACGCTCGCGGAGAAATGGAAGGAGTCCTCGAGCTCCATCATGGGAGTCTGCGTCGCCGGTTTCCCCAACATGTTCATCATCACCGGCCCGCAGGCCCCCTTCGCCAACCTGCCGACGTCAATCGAGCAGAATGCCCGGTGGATTACCCACTGCATCAGCAAGATGGAAAGCGAGGGCTACGATGTGGTGAAGCCGCGGCAGGACGCCGAGGAGGAGTGGACCCGGCACACGGCAGAAGTGCACGCGCAGACGCTGATGGCGTCGGGCGACAAGGTGAACTCCTGGATGATGGGTGCCAACCGGGAAGACAAGCCGCCGCGCGTGCTTATCTATTTCGGGGGGGCAAACGTCTACTACGACAAGATGGACGAGTCGGCGAACCAGGGTTTCCCCGAGCTCGATTTCGAGCGACTGGCATCCTGAGCGGCCTCATCCACGCAGGTCGCCTCCTGGCCGCTCCCGCGGCCTGAGGTCGGTCGAGGGGGGCGTCAGGTCTCTTCCTGACCGGCGCCGATGCCGCACATGCGCATGAGTGCTTCGCGGAACAGCCGGTGCACCTCGTCCAGCGTGATGTCGTCGTCGAAGTACACCGCCGAGCGCAGGCCGATCATCATTGAGTACGCCAGCTCGGCGGCGTCCCGGCTGCTGGTGAACTGGCTGCCGTCGGCGCCCTGGAAAAGCCCGATCAGGTAGGACTTGCAGCGCATGTCGAAGTCGGCCTTGGTGATCTTGAGCACGTCGTCGTTCACGGCAACCCCGAAACACTCCAGCATGAAGCCGATCTCCTGCTTGGTGCTGGCCTCGCCCTTGAACCAGAAATCCGCCAGCAGGTTGATCTGCTCTTCCGTGCCCGGCCCGCTGAACGTCTCGATACGCTCCAGAAAGCGCACTGACACGCTCTGGAAATACTGTTCGAGAATGTCTTCCTTGCCCTTGAAGTAGTAGAGCAGGTGGCTGGCGCTCATGCCTGCGCCTTCCGCGATGTCTGCCAGTGTGGTTCGGACATAGCCTTTTCTGATGATGCAGTCGTGCAGGGACTTGAAGATCCTGCGGCGGCGGCGATCACCGGGGCGGTCCGCAACGGCGGGTCTGCCGCTGCTGCCTGCCTTGACCTCGGTGGCGACCTTTGACGCCGGGTGCCTGGTGGGAGTTGCGGCCGGGTTCTGCATGGCGGGGAAGGTTGTGCTCCGTTAGGGCTGAGTCGGTGTTGTACGACGTTACAGGGGGTGCTGTCCAGTCCCGTGAACAGCGGGGCCGGGTCGCTGGCGATAAATCCGCGGACAGAAATTGAATCATCTTCAAACAATGGCTATACTCACGGATATAACGATAAAGGTCGCCCCCGGCGACGAATCAGTGGAGCAGTCGCGATGAGTCATGACCTGACAACGCAGGACCAGCTGGATATTCAGTATCTTCTCGCCCGGGCGGGTTCGGCGCTGGACGCCCATGCCATGGATGAACTCGGTATCCTGTTCGCCGGGAATGCCAGCTTCAGTCTGCGCATTGCCCGCGGTGACCTCATGGGGCCGTTCGAGGGGCGCAGCGCCATCATCGACATGATGACCGACGCCGTCTCCCAGCAGACGGATCAGCGCCGGCACGTGATCTCGAACGTGTTCTTCGGTGGCCGCGATGAGGACGGTGCCGTGGAGGTGACGTCCAACCTCACCCTGCTGGCCACCGAAGACGGCGCGATCCGGCTGCTGTCCGCCGGTGTCTATCACGACCGGCTGA
>JAWLGG010000066.1:0-10085 GCA_041685155.1 Chromatocurvus sp. | reverse complement strand
GTCCTGCAGGACATCAACCTGATCATAGAGCCCGGTGAAACCGTCGCGGTCGTGGGGCGCTCAGGGGCGGGGAAGTCGACCCTCGCCTCCCTGATCGCGGGCTTTACGCCGCCGCCGGCGGGATGCATTTTCATCGACGGCATTGCCCTCGAGGATATCCGCCTGGAGTCGCTGCGACGGCACATCGCGGTGGTCAACCAGCACACCGTGCTCTTCGAGGCAAGCGTTGCCGACAACATTGCCTACGGTGAACTGCGCGGTGCCAGTGACGCGGCGATACAGCGCGCCGCCGACGACGCCTGCGCCAGCGAGTTCATCACCCAGCTGCCCGCCGGAATGGCCACACAGGTCAACGAGGACGCCAACGACCTCTCCGGCGGCCAGCGCCAGCGTCTCGCCCTCGCCCGGGCCTTCCTCAAGGACGCCCGCATACTGGTGCTGGACGAGGCCACGTCGGCGCTGGACGCGCACTCGGAAAACCTCATACAGCAGGCCCTGGCGCGCATCACTGAAGATCGCACCACCCTGATTATCGCCCACCGCCTCTCCACCGTGGAGCACGCGGACCGTATTGTCGTGCTGGAGGCGGGCCGCGTTGTCGAGCTGGGTACCCACGCCGAGCTGGTGGCCAGCAATGGCGCCTATGCCGATCTCTACCGGCAGCAGTTCAACGATGCCGACACCGCAGACTGAGTCGCCGCCGGCGGAAGACACCAGCGCTCCCTGCGCCATTGCGACCTGGCTGCTGGCGGACGGCAGGCCCGGTCACGAGGCGCAGCTGCGCGGCCTCGCGCAGGCGCTGGCGCGCCGGCGGGCGATAGACCTCACCTGGGTCGACGTGTCCCAGGACAGGGTGACCTGGGCGGACCTGCTGCGCGGCCGATACCCCCGACTGCAGGACGGGAGCAGGCCGCAGCTCGCTGTCGGTGCCGGCCACGGCAGCCACCGCCCGCTGCTGGCCCTGGGGCGCGCGAGCGGCTGCACGACCTGTGTCCTCATGCGGCCCAGCCTGCCCGTGCGCTGTTTCGACGCCGCGATCATCCCGCGCCATGATCGCCCGCAGCAGCGCGATCGTGTGCTGGTCACCGAAGGCGTCCTCAACCCCATCGTCCCCTCAGACAATCCGGATGCCTCCCGTGGCCTGATCCTGCTGGGGGGGGGCTCGCCCCATTTCCGCTTCCCCTTGCCAGAGGTCTGCCAGCAGGTCGCCGCACTGTGCAGGCATTTTCCCCACGTCCACTGGACAGCGAGCACGTCGCGACGCTCTCCCCTGGGCACCGTGGAATCCCTGCGCGCCCTCGGGCTCGCCAACCTGCAGCTGGTGGCGCACGAAGACACGCCGCCAGGCTGGGTGGCGGACAGCCTGGGCCGCTGCGGACAGGCCTGGATCAGCGAGGACAGCGTCTCCATGGTCTATGAGGCGCTCAGCGCCGGCATCGCCACCGGACTGATCGAACTGCCCGGCGCACGTCGCGGGCGCCTGCAGCGCGGCATTGCGCAACTGCACAGCCAGTCCATGCTGAACCGTCTCGATGTGGTGCTTGCCGGCGCGCAGCCCGCACCACCGCCACGGGTCCTGCAGGAGGCGGATCGCGCCGCCGACTGGCTGCTGCAGCGGCTGCCACAGGCCGTCAACGCGTGAAGGTCCTGCAGGTCCTGCCAGCCCTGCAGGGCGGTGGCGTCGAGCGCGGCACCCTCGAACTGGGTGATGCGCTGGTCAGGGCGGGCCACGAGTCCTGGGTTGTCTCCGCTGGCGGCCAGCTGGTGTCCCGCCTGCAGCGCCAGGGCTCGACGCATGTGCGGTGGTCACTGGGTCGCAAGTCGCCCCTCGCCCTGCGGCATGTGCCCGGGCTGCGACGCTGGCTCGTGCGGGAGCGCTTCGACATCGTGCACCTGCGCTCGCGCATGCCCGCGTGGCTGGTCTGGCTCGCCTGGCGTGGCCTGCCGGACGGTGACAGGCCGCGCCTGGTGACCACCGTGCACGGACTGCACTCGGTGAGCCGCTACAGCGCCATCGTCACCTGTGGCGAGCGGGTCATCGTGGTTTCCGAGTCCGTGCGCCGCTACGTTCTGGACAACTACCCCGACTGCGACCCGGGAAAACTGCGCCTCGTCTACCGCGGCATCAACCCGGCGCAGTTCCCGCCCGACTATGCACCGCCGGAACACTGGCTGCGGCGCTGGTACCGGCAGTACCCGCAGCTCCTCGAGCACGCTGTGATCACCCTGCCGGGGCGGCTCACGCGACTGAAGAATCACGCCGACTTCCTGCACATAGTTGCGGGCCTGCGCGCCCGGGGGCGCAGCGTCAAGGGGTTGATCGTCGGCGAGGAGGACCCGAAGCGCAGGGCATACGCCCGGGAGATCCATGCCCTGGCCGCGGACATGGGGCTGTCGGAGCACGTTCTCTTTACCGGCCAGCGCAAGGACATGCGCGAAATCTACGCCATGTCGGATGTTGTGCTGTCGCTCTCGAGCCGACCGGAGTCTTTCGGGCGTACCGTGCTTGAGCCCCTGAGCATGAAGGTGCCGGTGGTCGCCTACGATCACGGTGGCGTCGGTGAAATCCTGCAGGCCCTCTTCCCCGAGGGCGCCATCCCCTGCGGCGATGTCAACGCGGCAGTCGAGCGCGTGGATGCGGCCCTGCGCCAGTCGCTGCCGGCGCCGCGCCCCAACACGACCTTCCTCCTGTCGCGCATGTGTGACGAGACGCTGGCAGTGTACCGCGAGCTGCTGGATGACCACGGCGACAGGAAGGGCCCGTAAGCGGTGGCGCTGCTGCAACTGAATCACCGGGAGCCCCTGTTTGTAGGCGGCACGCGGCGCGTGTTCCAGCATCCCGAATACGCGGACCGCTGCATCAAGGTCCTGCGTCCGGACCGCACGGCGGCAGTGCGCAGGGCGCAGAAGCGCGGATGGAAACGCCTGCTGCCGGACTCGGCCTTTGACGATCAGCTCAAGGAAATACGCGCCTACAATGCGCTCGTCGCGGGCAGCCGGGACCTGGCGTCCATATGGCAGCATGTGCCGGAGTACCACGGCACCGTCGAAACCGACAGCGGTATCGGCATCGTGACGCGACTGTATCGCAATGGCGACGGCAGCTGGCCGCGCAACCTCGAGCAGTGCCTGCCGCGTGGACTGACACCCGCCATGGCCGAGGGCCTGCGGGTGTTCGCCGACGCCATCGAGAAGCACTGTGTGTTGACCCGCGACCTCCTGCCACACAACATGATCGCGGTGGAGCATGCATCGGGCAGCGTGCAGATCCTGGTCGTCGATGGCATCGGCAATGCCGATTTCATCCCGCTGGCAAGCGTATCGCGGCGCGCCGCACGCGCCAAGGTGCGGCGCAAGCTGAAACGCCTGGAACGACGGGTGCGCATGCTGCTGCCCCTGCGCGACCAGGAGAGGATTCACCTGTGCAATTTCTGAAATCACTGGAGGTCAGTCTGCGGCGGGCGCGCAATCGCATGGCGCCCTGGCGCTACCGCGGCAGTGCCGTGCACTGCCCGGTCTGCGCGACGGATTTCAGCCGCTTCCTGCCGGCCGGTAGCGGACAGCGATACCGCGAGGGCGCTGTGTGTCCGCTGTGCCGGGCCCGCGAGCGGGACCGGCTCGCCTGGCTTTTTCTGCAGCGCAATCCGCAGCTCTTCGACAGCGCTGCGATGGCCCTGCTGCACGTCGCGCCAGAGCCCCGGCTGGCAGCGTTTTTCCGGCAGCAGGCGGGGATTGGCTATGTCAGCGCCGATCTCATGCGCCGGGACGTCGAACTTCGCCTCGACGTCAGCGCACTGCCCGTCGCGGACGCTTCCCTCGACGCGATCTACTGCAGTCACGTACTGCAGGATGTGCCGGATGACCGGCGCGCGCTCGCCGAGTTCCATCGTGCGCTGCGGCCCGGCGGCTGGGCCATCGTCAACGTACCGCTGTTCGCCGAATCAACCCGCGACAACGAACGTCCCGATAACGTGCGCCCCCGCTTTGACCGGCGACCCGACGAGCACCTGCGCCAGTACGGGCACGATTACCTGCAAAGGCTGCAGGACGCGGGTTTCGAGGCTGCGGTCACCCGACCGGAGGACCTGGAAGATGACCCGGCGCAGCGCCGGCGCCTCGGTATAGACGGCCCGCGTACCGGCTACGTCCACTGCGTGACCAGACCGGTCTGAAACGCGGCGTCAGTCGCCCTCGAAGCGATAGCCCATCAGCGCAATCTCGCGCCGGAACAGGTCTGCGACCCGCAGCCGGGATGCCTCGTCGTAATAGGCGGGCCAGGGCTGCCGGTCACGCGCAATGCCGGTTTTCTCTCCCGGCAGCTCTACGGGCACCGGCATGCCGGTGCGTGACCCCAGCTCGCGCAGCGCACTCCCTAGGGAGCGGTAGTCGAACACGCGATCGACCAGCGGCGTGTCCTCCGCCATGTAGAGATTGGCATCGAGCGGCAGGCGCTGCGGACTGCCCATCACCCAGGCGGCGAACGGGGGCATCGCGCGCCCCTGTCCGTCGCGCTTCCAGAGATAGTAGGAGACGAGCTTGTCCCAGGGATTGCGCTCGATGCAGAAGGTAAAATAGGCGTCCCAGACGGCATCACCCACGAGTTCGCGGACGCGCCAGGCCGGCATGTGCTCATAGTAGTAGGCGCCGAGACGGGGGGAGTGGCGCGAGACCAGCTTGCGGACCCAGCGATGGCGACCGTAGGCCCGCCCCAGCCGGGTATCCGGCAGGTAGTTGCGCGGCACCCCGGAATCCAGGTTGGTCTCCATGTGCGAAATGATGTCGCCGTCGCCGCACACGGGACCCAGACCCATCTCGAGGCTGCTGCCCGCGGTCTTGTGGGTCTTGATGAAGATAAAGCGATAGCGGTGGCTGATGATCACGCGCTCATCCCCAGGTGCGCCAGCCCATGCGCAGGCCGAGCCGGAAGCTCAGCTGGCCCTTGCGCCCCGAGACCTTGATCCGCCGTAGTTCAAAGCGCTCCCCCTGCACATCGCGGCTGATACCGGGTCGCGTCGTGACGGCACCGATAAATCCCGCCTTCCGCACCAGCGCCACGTCGACGTCATCGTAGATCCCGAATGGATAGGCATAGGTGGCCAGCGGCACATTGAAGCGCGACTCCAGCGCCGCCTTGCTGCCCTCGATCTCGCGCCGTCGCGTGGCGTGGTCCAGCCTGCTGAAATTGGCGTGCGTCGCGCTGTGTCCGCCCAGTTCGAAACAGCCTGAGGCCAGAAGCGTCTCTACCTCGGCATCCGAGAGCTTGGGTTCGCGGGCCAGTTCACCCTCATCGTGGTGCGCCTTTTTCAGGACCGACCAGTCGTTGTCCTCGCGATGCTGCACGAGATACAGCGTGGCAACGGCACCGTGGCGCCGGAGTATCGGCAGCGCGTTGTGCAGGTTGTCGGCGTAGCCGTCATCGAAGGTAATGGCGCAGACCTTTTCCGGCAGGGATTCGGCCGCCAGTATCTCCGACAGAAAACGGAACTGCCAGCCGCGGCGGGACAGCCAGGCAATCTGCCGTTCAAACTCATCCAGTGGCACGCGCAGTCCGTTGAAGCGGGCATTCTCCACGTGATCACGGACCATGTGGTACATCAGGATACGCGGTACCGCGAGGGGTACCGCGGGCTTCCACCACGGATAACGCAACGACCACAGCAGAAGCAGGAACGCAGCCGCAATGACTGACAGGCTCAGCACTGGATGACTCCCTCCGCGCCGCGCGGCGGCATGCAGCGATAGCACATCATGCCGATTTGCGCCGCCAGCGCCGGCTGCTCCACAGGTAGGTCTCCGGCTGCTCCCGGATACACTGCTCCGCCAGTGCGATATAGCTTTCCGTGATAGCGTGCGGATCGCCGTCGTGCGGTGGCAGCGACAGCGCGTGGAAAATCGCTTCGTAGCGCCCGCGCCCGAGCCGGCGACACTGGATGAAGACCACTGCTGCGTCCACCGCACGGGCCATCTGGTCCGCGCCGCGGTAGAACGTCGCCTGGCGATTAAGGAATTGCGTGCGGTAGCCCCGGCTGGAGGCGGCCTGGTCGGCCACCATCGCGTAGGCGCGCCGTTCATGGCGACTCCGCAGCACGCTGCGCAATGCCCGCTGCATAGGTAGCGGACGGCTGCCGAAGCGGCTGCGCATGGCGGCGGCAAAGGCATCCCAGCGCGCACTGTGCAGAGGCTTGTACACGGCGTGAATGGGAATATCGAGCTGCAGCGCCGCCGCATGCAGCATCCACTCCCAGTTGCCCTGGTGGATAGCGAGCACGATCACCGGTGTGTCGCCGTCGCGGGTCAGGGCTTCGAACAGCTCGGGATTGCGCAGCCGGACCCGCGAAGGAAAGGCATCGCGGGGCATGGCACTCGCGGCGATCACCTCGACCAGCAGATCCGCCAGGTAAGCGTAGAACGCGCGCTCGGTCTGTCGCCGGACCGAGGGCGACTGCTCCGGGAATGCGGCGGCGATATTCTCCCGCACCACGCCACGCCGGTAGCGCAGGACGCGATACAGTAGAAAAGAAAGCAGGCTGGCCAGCGCGTACAGGGCCGGCAGCGGCAGTCGGGCGAGCAGGCGGATCAAGTACATCGTGATGCGTTCGTTTCCCGGATTGGCCAGGGGCCGGCATTATACCGGCTCTGTCCGTGCTATTCTGCGCGGGCATTCCGACTATCGCGAACCTCAGGGAGAACTTCCATGCAGCTGGCCTTGTCAACCTGGTGTGACGTCGAGGAGTATCTTCGCAGCAGCAAGGCCCTCATCGTACCCATCGGGTCCATGGAACAGCACGGGCCCACCGGCCTGATCGGCACCGATGCCCTGTGTCCCGAAGTCATTGCCCGCCGGGCGGGCGACAGTGAGGGCGTGCTCATTGGCCCCACCTTCAACGTCGGCTGTGCCCAGCACCACCTCGGGTTTCCCGGCACGCTGACCCTTCGCCCGTCAACCATGATTGCGGCGCTCGAGGACTGGTGCGCGTCCCTTGCCCGCCACGGCTTCGAACGCGTCTACTTCCTGAACGGACACGGCGGCAACACTGCCACCCTTTACGCGGCCTTTGCCGAAATCTACGCACAGCGCAGCCTGCATCCGGACCGGCCCGGGGCAGGCTCGCTCACCCTGTGCGCGCGCAACTGGTGGGAACTGCCTGCGGTGATGGAAACCTGCCGGCAGCTGCACCCGGCAAATGACGGCATGCATGCCACCGCGTCGGAAATCGCGGTTACCTGGGCGGCCTACCCGGAACAGCAGCGCAGGCAGAAGCTGAAGCCGCGGGTCGCACCCACCAATACCTTCACCGATGCTCGGAACTACCGCGAGAACTTCCCGGATGGCCGCATCGGCTCGGATCCGTCCCAGGCGACGGCGGCGAACGGCGAGAAGATCATCGCCGCGGCGGTGGAGGCCCTGCTTGCCGACTTCCGACGCTTCGAGAAGCGCTGACAGCGCTCAGCGGCCCGCCGCCGCGAAACCGCGCTCGAGGTCGGCGACCAGGTCGGCCACCGACTCGAGGCCGGCGTGCAGGCGCAGCAGGCGCTGGTCGGGACCCGGAACGAAGCCGTTCGAGGCACTGCGGACCGGCTGCATGGGCAGCGCGAGACTCTCGAAACCGCCCCAGGAGTAGCCCATTCCGAACAGGTGGAGAGCGTCCAGGAAGCGCCCCAGCCGGTCCTCGTCAAAGTCCTCGAGCACCACCGCGAACAATCCACTGGCGCCCGCAAAATCCCGCCGGAACAGGGCGTGACCCGGATGCTCCGGCCGTGCCGGATGCAGCACACGCGAGACCTCGGGTCGCTGCGCGAAAAAGTCGGCCAGCGCCAGTGCCGCGCGCTCGTGGGCGGCGAGACGCAGCGCCAGCGTGCGCAGGCCGCGGCGCGCCAGGAAGCAGTCATCCGGCGCCAGGTGGCTGCCTATTGCCAGCGCGTAGCGTTGAATCCGCTCATGGAGCAGCGGGTCGCGGGCCGTGACAACGCCGTACAGGCAGTCCGCGTGCCCGTTCAGATACTTGGTACCGGACTGGATCGCCAGATCCACGCCGTGGTCCAGCGGGTTGAACAGCAGCGGCGTCGCCCAGGTATTGTCTATTGCGGTGTGGATGCCCCGCTCTGCTGCCAGCGCGGCAATCCCCGGCACATCCTGGATCTCGAATGTGGCCGTGCCCGGCGACTCCATGAACACCAGGCGGGTATTGTCCCGCAGCAGCGCACCCAGCTCATCCGCATCGGCGCAGGGGTCATAGAAGGTCGTGTCGATGCCGATGTCGGCCAGGTGTCCGCGGCAGAAGTTGCGCGTCGGGCCGTAGGTCGAGTCAACCATCAGCAGATGGTCGCCGGGGCGCAGGAAGCACTGCAGGGTGGCGGCGACGGCGGCAACCCCGGAAGGAAACAGCACCGCCCCGGCACTGTTGTCCAGCGCGCAGAGCGCATCCTCCAGGGAGCGGGTGGACGGGGTGCCCATGCGACCGTAGTACATGGACCGGCGGTTCAGTGGATCTGCCTCGCCGCGGCGCAGGTCGGCATAGGTGGGAAACAGGATTGTCGAGGCGTGATAGACCGGCGTGGCCACCACGCCGTAATCGTTGTCGCTGTCGTGCACCAGGCGCGTCTGTGCCGACAGGCCGACAGGGGTTTCCTTCGCCATGGTTCCTCCACTGCACGCTGTTCCGAGGGATCATAGCAGGCCGGCGGCGCGGGTGTAGCGGGCCGGGCAATCTGTCGTGGACGACCCTGACGATGTTTGCGACAGTAGCGGCCACGCACAGCCGCCCGACTGCCGCCAGGACACACGCGCATGACAGAGATCATTCTCCACCAGTATGCGGACTCGCCCTTCTCGGAGAAAATCCGCCTGCTGCTTGGCTACAAGCATGCGACCTGGCGCCGCGTGGACATCCCGGTCATCATGCCCCGACCCGACCTGATGCCCCTGACCGGCGGCTACCGGCGCACGCCGGTGATGCAGCTGGGCGCCGATATCTACTGCGACAGCGCGCTGATCGCACGGGTGATTGACCACCTTCTGCCGGAGAACAGCATTTATCCCGCCGGCAACGAGGCAACCGTGAGCGCGGCAGCGCGCTGGACCGACAGCGATTTCTTCCGCATCTGCATCTCCGTGGCTTTCCAGCCGAAGGCGCTGGCGCAGAGCCCACTGTTCGCGGACGCACAGGCGGCAGAGGCCTTCATGCGCGACCGCCGGGAACTTACCGGTGGTGCCAGCCTCGCCATGCCGCTGACCACTGCCCTGCCCGCCTTTCACGCCCACCTGTCACGGCTGGACCGACAGCTCGGCGGCAGCGCCTTCCTGTTTGGCAACATCCCCACCGAGGCGGATTTCTCGACCTATCACTGCTGCTGGTTCGTGCGCAGAAACCCGGTGCTTGCAGACGCCTTTGCGCCCTACCCCGCGCTGTGCAAATGGATGGATATCATGCGTGAATTCGGCCACGGCGAGTCCTCGGCGCTGTCCTCTGCCGAGGCCGTCGCCATCGCCAGGGAGGTGTCGCCACGGGTTGCCGATGGCATGTCACTGGAGGCGATGGACGGCCTGAGACCCGGAGCAGAGGTCCAGGTCATGCCCACCGACTACGGACTGCAGCCGGTGACGGGCGTGCTCATGCAGTCGACGCTGGAACACATCAGCCTGCTGCGCGAGCACCCCCGCGTGGGCACCGTCGCCGTCCACTTCCCCCGGCAGGGATTCCAGATGCAGCCGGTATCGTCAGCCGCCGATCGGTGAACCGGGGGGCATCTCCCGCCGCTGCGTCGGCGGCAGCAGCGCGGGACTGCGGCGGAACTCCTCGATCAGCGACAGCTGGTAAGCGTAGAACGCCGCGTAGCCGGGTGGCGCCTGGTGCTGCCGCCGCATAAAGCGGGCAGCGGACTCGAGGGCCGCCAGGCTTTCGGCACGGACCTCAGGCGCCACGTCGGGCGCCTGCACCAGCTCGCGCCAGGCAGCCAGCAGCGTCGCCGCCGTACGCTGCTGCAGCAGCGCGAGATACCCGTCCTCGGTCACCGTCGGCAGCAGGTTCTCCTGCAGCTGGGCAAACAGCAGCCCCACACCGATGTGCGCTGAATCGTCCGCGTGC
>JAWLGG010000065.1:5660-10125 GCA_041685155.1 Chromatocurvus sp. | reverse complement strand
CCGTGGCCCCGCCCCTGACCCCAACAGGGGGACAGTGGTATGTTACTTGCCCAGCAGTGCCCGGGAGCACCATTATCAATCACTCGACGATGGACGATCATGCCTGAGAACCCACCCTACCCCCGCGACATGATCGGCTACGGTCGGCAGCCACCGGCGTTTCACTGGCCGGGCGAGGCGCGCATCGCGGTGCAGTTCGTCGTGAACTATGAGGAGGGCGGCGAGAACAGCGTACTGCACGGCGATGCGGCATCGGAGATCTTTCTCTCCGACATCATCAACGCCGCGCCCTTCCCGGACCGGCACATGAGCATGGAGTCCCTGTACGAGTACGGCAGTCGCGCCGGCTTCTGGCGCCTGCACCGCCTGTTCACCGAGCGCGACCTCCCGGTCACGGTCTTCGGCGTGACCACGGCGCTGGCCCGCAACCTGCCGGCGGTACAGGCCATGCGCGATGCCGACTGGGAAATCGCCTGTCACGGCCTGCGCTGGATCAGCTACCAGGAAGTGCCCGAGGCCATCGAGCGCGAACACATGCAGGAAGCGATCGCCCGGCATCGGCAGCTCACCGGCGAGTCCCCGCTGGGCTGGTACACGGGCCGCGACAGCCCGAATACCCGGCGCCTGCTGCGGGAGATCGGCGGCTTTCTCTACGACTCCGACTCCTACGCCGATGACCTGCCCTACTGGATTCGGGACGACGGCGCCCCTCACCTCGTGATCCCGTACACCCTGGACTGCAACGACATGCGCTTCGCAACGGCCCAGGGGTTCAACTGCGGCGACGACTTCTATCATTACCTGCGCGATGCCTTCGATGTACTCTACGCAGAGGGTGGGGACGTGCCCCGGCTCATGAGTGTCGGCCTGCACTGTCGCATCGTCGGCCGCCCCGGGCGTTTTCTGGCCCTGCAGCGCTTTATCGACCACATCGCCCGGCACGATCGGGTATGGGTATGCCGGCGCAGCGATATCGCGCACCACTGGCACGCAAACTTTCATCCGCAACAGGGGAGCTGACGCATGTTTCAACTGACTGGACAGGGCTCAGCCGACGGCCTGCTGAGCGCCGTTATCGCCGGGGCTGTGGCCATGGCGCCCGCCGCGGTGCACGCATCCGATACCGCAGGAGACACACCCACCGCCGACCAGGTGGTCGCGCAGCTGGGGCTCGAGGCCCATGTCGAGGGGGGATTCTTCCGACGCACCTACGCCGCCGCGGAGCACCCGCGGGTTGTCACGCCACAGGGTGAACGCTACCTGATGACGTCGATCTTCTATCTCCTGACCAGCGAATCACCGGTCGGCCACTTTCACCGCAACCGCTCAGATATCGTGCACTATTTCCACATCGGGGATCCGGTCACCTACTACCTGCTGAAGCCGGACGGCTCGCTGCAGACCGTTGTCATGGGCAGCAATGTCCTCGCCGGGGAGAAGCTGCAGCTGACCGTACCCGGCGGCGTATGGAAGGCGTCCCGTGTGGCGGATGGGAGCCACGGCTACGGACTCATCAGCGAAGCAGTGGCGCCGGGCTTTGACTTCGCCGACATGACGCTCGCCGACCGCAGTGACCTGCAGGCGCAGTTTCCGGACCACGCAGCGCTTATCCGCGAACTGACCCGCGCCGATACCGCCGCAGACGAGCCCGCCCCGCGATAGGTCGCAACCGCCCGGCTCCCGGTAGCGGTGCACTACCGCACTCTTGCAGTGCGGCATGGCGCATTTCCCGGCTCGAGCCACACATCGGCTAGCGCGGCTAAGCGCCTGTATTTAAATTACTTTCCTGAAGACTTCCGCACACGACGGAATGTGGCATCGAACGTGCTTCGCATACTGGCAATCGTCAGCGGAGTGTATCGCCCGGCTGCCCCTACAACGATTACGGTCCTGTAGCCCTCTCCGGAGGGCATTTTTTTGCAGGCTACGGTCAATACTCGAAAAATTACCCAAGCCACGCGTTGACGCAGGCGCACCCCATAAGCACCATTCCGGTGCGTTGTGCGCCGATATGGGGAGTATCAAGGTGGCGCAGACAAAGCGCGAGCTCGCAGTGGTCAATGCCAGCCTGCCCAGGCGCATGAACCGCCACGGTAAACGACCGTCACTCGTTTCGGCAGGCGACATGGCATCATTTGTGCAAACGCGTCACCCAGAGGTCGCCAAGGGGACCCGGACGCGCAAAAAACAGAGCAAAGAGCAGCGTCAATGAGCGGCCACCGGCGAAGGTCGGCGGTTGTCACGTAGCCTTCGAGGAGCAAGCATGAATATACCCGTCAATCGTCTGCCGCTGTCTGTGGCAATCGCCGCCGCCCTGGCGTCCGCCCAGCCGCTGCTCGCGCAGGAGCAGGCCGGTGCCAACGCGCTGGAGGAGATCATCGTTACCGGTTCGCTGCGCAGCCTGCCCGGCGAGGATATCGACGTCTTCGGTTTCGGCAAGTCGCTGCTGGAGACACCGCGCTCTGTATCCACCATCAGCGCAGACCAGATGGAGCGCTTCAACGTCAACGATATCGACGAGCTGGTGGCGTTCTCGCCCGGCACCTTCACCCAGGCGTTCTTCGGCGTCGCCGGCTCCCTGGACATCCGCGGTACGCCGGGCGAGACCTATTTCCGCGGCGTGCGCCGGGTGGACAACCCGGGCAACTACGCCACACCCATCGCGGCGGCAGACCGGGTCGATATCGTGCGCGGCCCGGCATCACCCATCTACGGTCCCTCCAAGATTGGCGGCTATCTCAATTTCAACCCCAAGTCGGCGCGTGCCGGTGGCGGGGACTACCTTGAAGAGACCACGGGCGGCATCTCTTACACCGCCGGCAAGTGGGATCGCAATGTGATCAGTGCCGATGTCGGCGGACCGATCTCGGACCGGGCCGGTTATTACCTGTACGGGGAGTACGAGGATTCCGACAGCTTCTACGACAACACGGAGACCGAGCAGACCATCCTGCAGGCTGCCTTCGACGTGGATATCAACGACAGGCTGCACCTTCAGTTCGGCGGCATGTACCACGACTTCCTGAGCAACCAGGTCGCGGGCTGGAACCGGCTGACGCAGGAGCTGGTCGACAACGGCACCTACGTCACGGGCACGGCACAGCCCCTGGATACGAATGGCGATGGCAAGATCTCACACCAGGAGTACATCCCTGCCGGGGTCTCCCAGTTCATTCTCTTCCCGTCTTTCGTCGCCGAGGCGGACCTGAACCCGCTGAGCGCGCTGGAAAATCCGGGCACCACGACACTCAGCCGCAGCAGCGTGCTAGCCGACCCGAATGACGAACTCGACAACCAGACCGTGACGCTGTACTTCGACGCCATCTACGCCGCGGACAACGGCCTCGAGATCAAGAACCAGATGTTCTACGAGAAACTCGAGAACAACAACGAGAACGCCTACGGCTTTTCCCAGGGCGGGGAAACCTGGGTGTTCGAGGAAAAGCTGGTGTTTGGCTATGAGTTCAACGCTGCGGGCGTTCAGTCCAACCTTAAATTCTCGCCCTCCTTCCGCTACACGGATTTCGAGCGCGGCAACGACTTCGAGAATGAGTATTTCGACCGCCGCGACCTCAGCCAGTCGGCCGCCGAGCGCGACCCCTCACTCGATACCCGGGTCCTGTCAACTCAGATCGATGACGACTGGAGCGACTACCGTTTCGGCGACTACAGCATGTGGGGGCTGGCCTTCCTCGGCGACTTCGTCTGGGACAACGGGTTGAACTTCACCCTGGGTCTGCGCCAGGACTGGATCGACATGGAGACCAGCGAGGACCTGAACCGGCTGCTGTTCCCGGATCCGGACCTGCTGGCGTCAACGCCCGGTGGCGTCGTTACCTACACCGACAGCGATGACATCTTCTCCTGGACCGTGAGCCTCAGCTGGGACACGCCGGTAGGCCTCATTCCGTACGCGACGATTTCTGAACAGTCCACCGTGATCGCCGACCAGATGGGCGACATCCCCGAGGGCCTGGTCCAGAGCGGCAGCGCCACGGATGTCTCGGAACTGTGGGAAGTGGGTCTCAAGGGAAGCTACCTGGACGACTCACTCTACTTTGCCCTGAGCTACTACGAGCAGGAACGCACGGATTTCAGCGCCCAGGCCATCGTGACCAATGCCTCCACTGAGACGAAGGGCATCGAGGCCGAGCTGCGCTGGGTGGTAACGCCGCAGCTGGTGGTGACCGCCGCGTGGACCAACCTGGAAATCACCATGGTCTCTGCGGTGGAAAACGGCAGCCTGTTCAGCTTCTTCGGCGCCGACGACATGCCGCAGATCGACCCCGCGCTGGTCTATGGCGGCCAGGTAATCGGGCTGATTCCCGCGGGCGACGGACGCAAGCAGGGCATCCCGGAGAACATCTACACGGCGACGGCCACCTACGACTTCAACAATGGCATCGCGGTAAACGCCAGCATCATCGACGTCGATTCAACCTTCTCGGGGTTCTCGCAGTCCGTG
>JAWLGG010000065.1:0-5650 GCA_041685155.1 Chromatocurvus sp. | reverse complement strand
CCGTGAAGCTGCCGGCCTATACCCTGGTGAACGCCGGCGTGACCTGGGAGTACGACAACTGGAAGCTCAGCCTGACCGGCAAGAACCTCACGGATGAGGAGTACTTCCGGTCGAACTTCCCGAACCTCTTCGGCGGGCAGATCGTTCTCCCTGAACTGCCGCGCCACTGGGTGGCGAAGGTGGGCTACAGGTTCTAGACAAACGGGTCGATTCAGGCCTGAAACGGTTGCTGCCCTCTCCGGAGGGCTTTTTTTCTTCTGGGGTCAGGTCCGGGACCTGGTCCCGGACCTGACCCCAGAAGAAAAATGGCATACTTGAAACGGACGCCCCACAGATACGCGGATAACAGGAAAAACGCATGCAGGACTTTATTCAGCGGCTGCCAAAAGCCGAATTGCACGTGCATCTTGAAGGTACACTGGAACCCGAGCACATATTTTCCCTCGCCGAACGCAACGGTATCGCACTCGACTATGCGACGCCGGAAGACGTGGTCGCCGCCTACGACTTCCACGACCTGCCGTCGTTTCTCAGGATCTACTACGCGGCGATGGACGTGCTGCGCACCGAGCAGGATTTCTACGACCTGACCATGGCCTACTTCAAGCGGGCGGCGGCGCAGAACGTGGTCTACGTCGAGCCGTTCTTTGATCCACAGGCACACACCACGCGGGGTGTCAGCTTCGACACCGTGATCAACGGCATCCACCGCGCCCAGGTGGACGCCGCCCGCGAGCTGGGGGTCGAGAGCAACCTCATCCTGTGCTTCCTCCGTGACATGAGCGCGGAGTCTGCGATGGAGCACCTCGCCCTCGCCGAGCCCTTCCTCGAGCGCATTGTCGGCGTGGGGCTCGACTCCGACGAGAAGGACAACCCGCCGTCGAAGTTCGCCGGCGTGTTCGCGCGCGCCAGGGAGCTCGGGCTCAGGCTGACCATGCACTGCGACGTCAACCAGAAAGACATTCTCGGCCACATCGACGAGTGCCTGCACCTGATCAACGTCGACCGCATCGACCACGGCGTCAATGCCCTGGAGGACGACGCCCTGTGCAGCACCATCGTCGAGCGCGGCCTCGGGCTGACGGTATGCCCGGTATCCAACCGCTTCGTGGTACAGACCCTGACCTGCGATGAAATCCGCGACATGCTGCGCCGCGGCATGAAGGCCACGATCAATTCCGATGACCCCGCCTATTTCCGCGCCTATCTCAACGAGAACCTGCAGGCATTGGTGGACGAGGGTGGCTTCAGTCGCGACGAGATCACCACGCTTGTGCGCAATGCCTTTGACGTGAGCTGGCTGCCCCCACCGGACAGGCAGCGTTACATGGCGCTTGTCGACGCGGCCGCCGCATGAGCGCTCTCCTCGAACGCTGGTTCGGGCTGAGCGACCACGGCACCACGGTCCGCCGGGAACTCATGGCGGGGCTGACCACCTTCCTGGCCATGGCCTATATTACGGTGGTGAACCCGAGCATTCTCTCCGAGGCGGGCATGGATTTCGGCGCGGTCTTCGTCGCCACCTGCCTCGCCGCGGCACTGGGCACGCTGGTCATGGGCCTGTATGCCAACTACCCGGTGGCGCTGGCACCCGGCATGGGCCAGAACGCATTCTTCACCTACAGTATCGTGCTCGGCCTCGGGGTCGCGTGGCAGACCGCCCTCGGGGCGGTATTCATCTCCGGCTTGATCTTCATCGGTCTGAGCGTGCTGCCGATCCGTGAGTGGCTGATCAACGCCATACCGCGTTCACTGAAGCTGGGAATTTCAGCAGGTATCGGCCTGTTCCTGGGGATCATCGCCCTGTCCGGTAGCGGGATCGTGGTGGCCAATCCGGCAACGATCGTCAGCCTCGGCGATCTGACCAGCCCGAGCGCACTGCTCCTGCTCGCCGGCTTCATCCTGATTGCCGCGCTGTCCGCGCGCCGAGTGATGGGCGCAGTGGTCATCGGCATGCTGGTGGTCACCGTGATCGGCTGGCTGAGCGGCAGCGCCGACTTCTACGGGGTGGCCTCCGCGCCACCCAGCATGAGCACGCTGCTCCAGCTCGATATCGCAGGAGCATTCAATGTCTCCATGATCACCGTGATTCTCACCCTGCTGCTGGTGGATGTGTTCGACACCGCCGGCACCCTGGTGGGCGTCGCCAACCGCGCCGGCATGCTCGATGAACAGGGCCGCCTGCCGCGACTGCGCCGGGCCCTGCTGGCGGACTCGGGCGCTACCACGGTGGGCGCGCTGCTGGGAACCTCGTCGACAACCAGCTTTATCGAGAGCGCGGCCGGCGTCGAGGCCGGCGGGCGCACCGGCCTGACCGCCGCCACCACCGCGGCGCTGTTTCTTGCCTGCCTGTTTGTCGCACCGCTGGCCCAGAGCGTGCCGGGATTCGCTACCGGCGCCGCCCTGCTGTTCGTCGCCTGCATCATGGCGCGGGCGCTGGAGCACCTGGAGTGGGACGACATTACCGAATCCGCACCGGCCATTGTCACGGCGCTGGCGGTGCCCCTGACCTACTCCATCGCCGACGGTATCGGGCTGGGCTTCATTACCTACGCGGCCATAAAGCTGCTCTCGGGCCGGCCGGGAGAATGCCCGCCCGCGGTTTATGCGGTGGCGCTGGTCTTTGTGATAAAGTTCGGCTTCCTCGCGTAGGCAGAACAGACCCTCGATGGACAAGATCTATATCACAGCCAATGAACTGCTGATCGACTCATTTCGTCTTGCAGAAAAAATCCACCACAGCGGCTTTCGTCCCGATTTCATCATCGGGGTCTGGCGCGGCGGCGCGCCGGTAGGCATTGCCATCCAGGAATACCTGGAGTACGTGGGCATTTCCACCGACCATATCGCTATCCGCACATCGTCCTACTACGGCATCAACAAGCAGGACAAGACGGTGCGGGTGCATGGTCTCGACTACATTATCGACAACATCAACGCCGAGGACGACGTGCTGCTGGTGGATGATGTCTTTGATTCCGGCCGCAGCATCCGCGCGATCTTCGACAAGCTGCGCAGCAAGACGCGGCGCAACATGCCGCAGAACATGAAAGTGGCGACGCCCTGGTACAAGCCGTCAAAGAACGTGACGGATATCACCCCGGACTTCTACGTTCACGAGACCGACGCCTGGCTGGTGTTCCCGCACGAACTGGTGGGCCTGACCGCTGCCGAAATTGCCGAGAACAAACCCGGTATAGCCGATACTCTGGCGGCACGTATTCGCGAGCTGTAGCGGGTGAGCCACGGGCTCGCCGCGTGGCTCACTGTTACGCTAAGGCCGGCAGACAGCCTGTCGCCCTGACCCCTGACAGGCTCAGCCCGCCGCCGGGTCGTCTGCCACCGAGGAAGCGCGGGCGGCACCTCCCCCACCGAGGACAGACACCGCGTGCCGTAGCGCCGCGATGCGATCCGGGAAGATCTTGTCGTCGTCAAAGTCCTCATCGGCGCCAAGCCCGGACAGCACACCCATGACCTCGTCATTGATCGACGCCACGTAGATATCGCGCCCTGCCGCCTTGCCGTCCGCCGCGATATCGGCGATAGCCCGGGCTGACGAGACGTCCATGAAGGGCACGCGGGAGAAGTCCAGTATGAGGATACTCGCATTCTCGTAGGCGGCGCGGCGCACGTGGTGACCGAGATTGGCTGCCGCGCCAAAACTCAGCGGGCCGCCAAAATCGAACACGTTGACCTTGCCGCCGGTCTGCTCGATGAGTTCGCGCTCATTCGGCAGCAGTTCCCGCTTCGGGTGTTCTGCAACGCGCTGCAGCTGCAATTCCGCCACCTGGCGCACGAAGGCCAGTGCCGCAAGCACCACACCCACCGCCACGGCGGTGATGAGATCGACAAACACGGTCAGCAGCAGTACCAGCGCCATCAGCAGGAGCTCGGCCTTGGGGCCGCGGTGCGCCCGCTTCAGATAGGCCCAGTCGATAATGTCGATACCCACCTTGACCAGGATACCGGCGAGCGCCGCATGGGGAATCTTGGACGCAATCGGCCCCAGGGCCAGCACGATGAACAGCAGAAGCACAGAATGAATCATGCCCGAGATCTTGGTCACACCGCCGGCGCGGATGTTGACCACGGTGCGCATCGTGGCACCGGCGCCGGGCAGGCTGCCGAAAAAGCCGGCAATGGTATTGCCGATACCCTGGCCGATCAGTTCCTTGTCCGGGTTGTGCTGTCCCCGGGTCATGTTGTCGGCCACCAGCGAGGTCAGCAGGGAGTCGATCGAGCCGAGCAGCGCCAGCACGATGGCCGCTTCCAGCACCACGGCGGCGGCATCGTGGTCATAGGCGGGCAGCGTGAAGGTCGGCAGGCCGGAGGGGATATCCCCGAGTATCGGCGCACCGGGTATCACCAGGCTCACGGTTGTCGCCGCGATCAGCGCCGCCAGTGGACCGGGCAGGAACTTGGCGAAGCGGGCGGGCCACTGGTACCCGACAATCAGGGCGGTGGCACCCACCAGCAGCGCTGACCAGTTGATGTTCGCAAGACCCTCGGGCACGGTGAGCAGCGCCAGCAGGACATCCCCGGGCGGCTCGGCGCCAAGCAGGCGGCCAAGCTGCAGGATGATGATGATCGCGCCGATACCGCTCATGAACCCGGACACCACGGGATAGGGCACGAGTTGAATATAGCGCCCAAAGCGCAGCACCCCGAACACCACCTGCAGGATGCCCGCGACAATCACGGCAGCAAATACCAGGTCGGGACGACCGGGGAAGGCCACGAACACGCCGGCAAATACCACCACCATGGGCCCCGTCGGACCCGAGATATTGGTCGGCGTGCCGCCGAAGAGTGCGGCGAAAAAACCGACGATGATAGCGCCGTACAGGCCGGCGATGGGACCTGCACCCGAGGCAACGCCGAACGCAAGCGCGAGCGGCAGCGCGACGATACCTGTCGTGATACCCCCGAAAATGTCACCGCGCAGGTGACTGAAATCCAGCTTCATAGGTTAATCCCACTTGTTGGTTGCATTGACTAAAAGGCGTTGGTCGAGAGCCCCCCCCTCGATTCCGCACGACAGGCAACACCGTGTAGATTCTGACCTACACGACAAGGGTACTACGCATGGCACGCTGTGTAACAGGGCAACGATCGGCCGGGCGCTGAAAATCGCGCTAGAATCCCCACAGGTCGATACCGTGGCGGACCCGATGTGACAACACTCATGCTACCCGCAGCACCCTGGAGACTCCCTCGGGCACTCGCCGGATTGTTCCTGACGGTCTTCCTGAGCGTCGCCGGCAATACTGGCGCAGCTGGCGGGCCGGCACCCGCGCAGCCCCTGTCGGCCTGGTCAACGGCAACGGCTTCCGCGGTGGATGAGGCGCAACTCTATAGGGACCTCGCCGCCGCCGACTATCTGCTCATCGGCGAGATTCACGACAACCCCCACCATCACCGGCTGCAGGCCGAACTGCTCGCCCACTTCGCCGACAGCCATCCTGGCGGGGTCAGCGTCGGCTTTGAACAGCTCAACCGCGACCAGCAGGCCTCGCTGGATACCTTCCTCGAACAGAATCCCGCGGATGCGGCCGCGCTCGCCGAGGCAGTCAACTGGCATGCCAGCGGCTGGCCGGACTTCGCCATCTATCAGCCGCTGTTCAGTGCCGCCCTGCAGCGGGAGCTGCCC
>JAWLGG010000064.1:0-10181 GCA_041685155.1 Chromatocurvus sp. | reverse complement strand
GGGGGGCGCCCAGCCTCGCCGGGTACCGGCGACCACGCAGAAGTTTGGAACGAAGTAGTATTGCGGGAATAGCTCAGTTGGTAGAGCGCAACCTTGCCATGGTGGAGGGGGGGCGCCCAGCCTCGCCGGGTACCGGCGACCACGCAGAAGTTTGGAACGAAGTAGTATTGCGGGAATAGCTCAGTTGGTAGAGCGCAACCTTGCCATGGTGGAGGGGGGGCGCCCAGCCTCGCCGGGTACCGGCGACCACGCAGAAGTTTGGAACGAAGTAGTATTGCGGGAATAGCTCAGTTGGTAGAGCGCAACCTTGCCAAGGTTGAGGTCGCCGGTTCGAACCCGGTTTCCCGCTCCACTCCCAGCCCCACCCCATTTCTTACCACGCTCAAGTCACCACGACCCCCAGTGCTTCTGCCTGAGAGGACTGCGACGCAGTCCACCCGGGATCGACCAAGACGCTGCCGCCAAGCTCGCGGCGCTTCCTGTAGCCACGTCGCAGACTGTCGAAGGCCTGCCCTCGCTCACCCTCAGGCAGCGACGGATCCATCGCCTTCCGGAAAAGGCGGTCATCGTCCGCGACACAATACCGCGCGGCAAGCAGCGAGCGAACAAGCGCAGCGCCCTCCCCGTCCGCACCATCCAGCCGCAGTGGCGGCGCCACCTCCGACGGAACCGGAGGCAGCGTGGTCTCAAGCGCCGACGCCATGTCCTCAAGCAGCAACTGCGTTGCCAGCAGCTTGCCGTCCCAGCTGTAGCCGGCGATGTGCGCACTGCCAAAGCGAACCCGCTCGAGCAGGTCGATGTCGGGTACCGGCTCCCGCTCCCACACATCGAGCACCACGACCGGCGCGTCGGCGGCACCCAGACGCTCGCGCAGCGCGGCGTTATCCACCACCGCACCGCGGCTCGCGTTGATCAGCAGCGTGCGCTCGCCGAGCTGATCGAGATTACCCGCGTGCAGCAGGTGACGGCTGGGATACGGCGCCGCGTCCGTGAGTTCCGCATGCAGGGTCACCACATCCGCAGACAGCACCTCCGGCAGCGTCGCACCCGCGGGCAGGCTTGCCGGATCCAGCCACGGATCGGACACGCACCAGGCAATGCCCAGGGCGTCGAGGCGTCGGGCAAGGCACTTCCCGATGTGCCCGTAACCAACAATACCTACACGTCCGCCCGCGAGCAGACGCTCGAGCAACTCCCCGGTCTCGGCGATGGCCGACAGGACATATTCAACTACCGAGTTGGCGTTGGAGCCCGGCGCGTGGGCAAAGGCGATGTCGCGTCGCTGCAGCAGCGCGCGGTCTACATGGTCGAAGCCGCTGGTCGCGGTGCCAACGAAGCGCAGCCGCGGCGCGCCATCCAGCAATGCGGCATTGACGGGAGTCACCGAGCGGATGAGCAGGGCATCGGCATCCTGTAGATCGCCGGCGCCAATGTCCCTGCCCGGCAGGCACCGCAGGGACAGGCCCGCCGCTGCGAGGCCCTCGAGCCCGGGAATATTCTCGTCGGCAACGATGTTCATCGAGCAGCCCGGGCCGCGTCCGGAGCCGGGAAGCGCATGTCTTCCAGCGGCAAGCCCTGCGGCGAGCCCTCGCGGAGTGCCCGGTAGAATTGGCGCGCGCGTGGCGGCAGACAGCCGGCGCGGAACGTCTCTGCCTCGTGCACCACGTGCCGGGCGAAGCGCGTGTACCCCGCAGGGTCGGGATCGCCGGCGAGATTGTCCAGGCTGAGGGAGAATGGCGCGGCGCAGGACTGGGCAAATACCCACTCCAGGGCCTGCGGGCGCGCCTCGACACGTTCGAAGGCGACCTGCTGGGCGCGGGAGCGGCCGTCGGGGGCATACCAGTAGCCGTAGTCCACCCGCCGCCGGCGCGTCCTGCCGGCAATGCACCAGTGCGCGACCTCGTGTAGCGCGCTGGAGACGAAGTCCTCGCGGTAGCTGATGCGTGCCGGCCCCTGCGCCGAGGCGGGTGTGTACAGCGGCTCGTCAGCTCCGCCGCAGAGCACCGTGCGGCAGGTCGTGGCAAAGCAGCGGTTGAACAGGGTTTCCAGGCGCGCTGCGTTCACGCTCACCCTTGCTTGCACACCCGGTAGCGGTAGGTGCCATCCGCCTCGTCCTGGGTGAGCAGCTCGTGCCCTAGAAAGCGGCAGAAGTCGGGGATATCGCGCTGGGTGGAGGGGTCCGTCGCCAGCACCAGGATCACCTCACCCACCGCCATGTCACGAATGCGGTTATGCATCAGCATCACGGGTTCAGGACACAGCAGGCCGGTGGCGTCCAGCGTGTGATCACAGGTATCGGTCATGGTTGCAGTCAGTCCTCATCGAACAGCAAGGCGTTCGCGCGGTCCCGGTCCACCAGATCCCAGTGCTCGCTGTCCACATCGAACAGCAGCTGCAGATCCCCGTTGGTGAGACGGGCATGCAGCTGCGTTCGCTTTTCCTCGAGGCTGATATCGTAGTGGCCATAGTCGGTGCCGTCGCGGCTGGCGTACTCCTCGAGCAGAGCGGCAAGCGTCTCTGCCGGCAGGCGTTCCGGCGGCACGCGCACGAAATCAGCCAAGCATCACGCCCCTGGCTTGACGAACTTCAGCGTCATGCGGTCGCTCTCGCCGATCGCCATGTAGCGCTCGCGGTCCGTGTCGCCGTTGGCCAGCGTCGGCGGCAGGGTCCATACACCCTTATCGTAGTCGGCGGTATCCTTCGGGTTCGCATTCACCTCGGAGCGCTCTGCCAGCTCGAAACCGGCGGCCTCGGCGGCGGCAATCACGTGCTCCTCGGTGACATAGGCCGTGTTCTTCATCTCTTCCACGCTGATACCGTCGCGGCCGCGGTGCTGCACCACCCCAAAAACCCCACCGGGCTTCAGCGCCGTGAATGCGCCGGCCAGGACCTCGTCGAGCACATCGCCGCGCATCCAGCTGTGGATGTTGCGGAAGGCGAGCACGAGGTCGGCGCTGCCCTGTGGCGCGACCGCAACGGACTCCGGCGGATTCAGTTCCGTCACAATGACCTTGCCATAGTTATCGTCGTCCTTGCCCAGCTTGGTCAGGTAGCCGCCCAGGGCACGTCGGCCGTAGGCGCCTCCGTTGACGCTGGCATGGGCAGCGTAGTATCGCCCGCTCTCTGCCACCAGCGGTGCCAGCACCTCGGTGTACCAGCCGCCGCCCGGGGACAGCTCGACGACAGTCATGCCCTCGCTCAGGCCGAAGAATTCAAGCGTTTCCCGCGGGTGGCGGAACTCATCCCGCGCCGCCGCTTCTGCGCTGCGATGCTCACCGCCAAGGGCGGCGTCCCAGTCGAGCGCGGCCTGTACGGGCAGCGCCAGCGTAAGCGCTATGGCAACAACACCTGATTTGAACATAAGTGACACCTTCTGGAATTGCGGTGGGTTTACCCCGTAATATACGTGCTCGCAGCGCAAATGTGGAGTAACGACGGTGCAGACCGCCCTGATCGTGAGCTTTATCGCCGATGACCGGCCCGGCCTGACCGAGGCGGTATCGACCCTGGTGGCAGAGCACGGGGGCAACTGGGAAGACGCGCGACTGGTCCGGCTGGGCGGCAAGTTCGCAGGCCTCATGCTGGTGGCGCTGCCTCCTGGGCAGACAGACGCCTTCACCGAAGCCCTGGCGGGCCTCGCAGATCAGGGCATTGACGCGCGCGTGACGCCGGCGGGGGAGGATTCAGCCGGGGCTGCTGAAATCCAGCTGGACGTCCTCGGCCCCGACCGCCCCGGTATTGTCCGGGAAATCACCCGCGCCCTGAAACACGCCGGGATCAACATTCACTCGATGGAAAGCCGGGTCACCCGCGCGCCCATGAGTGGCGAGGCGCTGTTCAATGCCCGCATACTGGCCACGGCGCCGGACGCTACCGCCGAGGGTGAGCTGCGCGCGGCACTCGATGCGATTGCCGATGCCATCACCCTGGATATCGACCTGGCTCAGCTGTCGTCCTGACCGCGGCGCAGCAGCTGCCTGACACCGAGTATCAGAAGCGCGACCAGTGCCGCACACAGGATGACGCCACCCAGCACCAGCAGCGTGGCGAGAAAGTACTCCCATAGAACGTCCCCGGGCACATTGAAGCGATACACCGAGGCCCACAGCAGCACACCCATGGCAACGATGCCGAGAAATACCGTGCGCTGGTGGCTGCGCCTGCGTCGTCGGAAGAGCATCAGTCGGCGGACGCCGCAAGTGCGCCGGGGACCACCGGTGTCGCTGACTGCACGCCGCCGTTCTGCGCGCGGTGAAGCATGACATGATCCACAAGCACCAGCGCCAGCATGGCCTCGGCAATAGGCGTTGCGCGTATGCCCACGCAGGGATCGTGGCGCCCGTGCGTGACGACCTCAATGGCATTACCCGCCGTGTCGATACTCGCACCGGGCAGTCGAATGCTGGATGTGGGCTTGAGCGCCAGGCTGACAAGGAGGTCCTGACCACTGGAAATACCGCCCAGCACGCCACCGGCGTGGTTGCTCAGGAATCCCTCGGGCGTGATCTCGTCCCGGTGTTCGCTGCCCTGCTGGGTCACACAGGCAAAGCCGGCACCGATCTCGACGCCCTTGACCGCATTGATGCTCATCATGGCCGCGGCAATGTCGGCGTCGAGCCGGTCAAACACCGGCTCCCCGAGACCGGGCATCATGCCGCGTGCCACGACGTTGATACGGGCACCCACGGAATCGCCACGCTTGTTCAGCGCGGCCATATAGGACTCCATCTCTGCCACCCGCTCGGGGTCGGGACAGAAGAAGGGATTCGTCTCCACGCTGTCCCAGTCGAGGCGCTCGGCAACCACGGGGCCGAGCTGCTTCAGGTAGCCGCGCACGCTGATGCCGCAGTGCTCGCCGAGGTATTTCTTCGCGATGGCACCGGCGGCGACACGCATTGCCGTTTCACGGGCGGAAGAGCGGCCACCGCCGCGGTAATCGCGCACACCGTACTTCTGCTGATAAGTGTAGTCCGCGTGCGCCGGACGGAAGGTGTCCTTGATGTTCGAGTAGTCCTTCGAGCGCTGATCGGTGTTTTCAATCAGCAGGGCGATCGGCGTTCCCGTGGTCCGGCCCTCGAATACACCGGAAAGGATGCGCACTTCATCCTGCTCACGCCTCTGGGTGGTGAAACGCGAGGTTCCCGGCTTGCGTCGGTCGAGGTCGCGCTGCAGGTCTGCGCTGTCCAGTGCCAGGCCCGGCGGGCAGCCGTCCACAACACAGCCCAGCGCCGGACCGTGACTCTCGCCGAAAGTAGTGACCGTGAACAGTTTGCCGAAGGTGTTGCCGGACATGCGGAGCCTCTGCGGATTGGACTAGGGTGTAGTATACGCGAGGTAACGGGCGGATTCCCGAAGCTCTGCCGCCTGCATGGCCAGGACGCCGTGTCCGCCTGACTCGAGCTCCACCCAGGTGAATGCAACCCGGGGAAACGCTGCCTCCAGCGCCGTCCAGCTATTGCCCACCTCGAGCAGCAGCAGGCCGTCCGGGTTGAGGTGGGCCGCCGCCGCATCGAGGATACGGCGCGCCAGGTCGAGTCCGTCCGCGCCGGCACCGAGGCCGATGGGCGGCTCGTACCCGAACTCCGCCGGCATGCTGGCGAGGTCGGCCGCATCGACATAGGGCGGGTTGCACAGAATGATATCGAAGCGCTCGCCGGCCAGGCCATCGAACAGATCCCCCTGCACGGCCCGTACACGATCCCCTACCCCGTGCTGGGCCACGTTGGACGCGGCCAGAGCGAGGGCGTCCGCATCGACGTCGCTGAGAACAACCCGGGCGCCGGGAAGGTGAACCGCAGCGGCGATTCCGATCGCCCCGCCACCGCAGCAAAGGTCGAGAACCGAGACCCGGCCGTTGCCGGCGCCTGCAAACCAGGGCCGAAATTCCGACAGCACCAGCTCTGCCAGCGGCGACCGCGGCACCAGGGCCCGTCTGTCGCAGACAAAGCGCAGGCCGGCAAACCAGGCCTCCCCTGTCAGGTAGGGCAGGGGCAGGCGCTCAGTAATACGTCGCGCCAGGAGCCTGGCAATACGGCCGGTCTCGGCTTCGGAGAGAGGATGCTCACCTGCCCTCGCCGGCGCATCCGCGGGCAGACCGGCGGCAAACAGCACCAGCTGTACGGCCTCGTCCCAGGCATTATCCGTCCCGTGGCCACAGAACACCTCGGCGGCCTCGAGAGCGCAGGCACAGACCTGAATCGCTGCGAGAACGTCTGTGGCCCATGCCAGTTGGGGATATTGGGGTGAGTGCCGATTCATTGGATCATGATATCATTCCCGGACTGGACGTAAGGAAGGTTTGTCATGCAGGAACACTGGGCAGGAATCATCAAGGCGGTCGGCGAGGACCTCTCCCGACCGGGCCTGGCGGATACGCCGGAGCGTGCGGCCAAGGCCTTTGAGTTCCTGACCCACGGCTACCGCCAGTCGGTCGACGAGGTGGTCAACGGGGCGCTGTTTCCATCGGAATCCAGCGAGATGGTCCTGGTACAGGATATCGAGCTGTACTCGCTGTGCGAGCATCACCTGCTGCCGTTTATCGGCAAGTGCCATGTCGCCTACATTCCCACCGGCAAGGTCATCGGCCTGTCAAAGGTGGCGCGTATTGTCGACGTCTTTGCCCGGCGCCTGCAGATCCAGGAGTCCCTGACCACCCAGATCGCGGAAACCATCATGCAGGTGACGGACGCGGCGGGCGTGGGGGTGATTATCGAGGCACGGCACATGTGCATGATGATGCGCGGTGTGGAGAAGCAGAACTCGGTCATGAAGACCTCGTCCATGATCGGCAGTTTCCGGGACGACCAGAAAACCCGGGACGAATTCCTGTCGCTGCTGCAGCTCAAGGTCTAGGAGCCTGCTCATCCATTAGTAGCCCGGCTGTCAGGCGTCTGGAATCACGATCTCCGTGTGCAGGTACTGGCGGGCGCTGGTACGCGCACTGGCATAGACAATGATGCGGTGGCGCGCCACCCCCTCCTCACCCAGGGCATAAACGCTGTAGCGCTGCGATGACTCGGTGCCGTAGAGGATGCGCTGTCCAAAGACCATGTTGGCCCACTGCACACTGGCACCACAGGCACGTGCCTCACAGGAAAACAGCAGGCGGGCATCATCCCTTTCCTCGATAGCCTCGACCGCCTCGTCAAACATCAGCGCCGAGCCGGCACCCTCGGTTATGCGCCAGGTCGATGACACCACCCTGCCGTTGACCCGCTCCAGCTTTTCGGGGCTCCAGTCCCCGCGCACCTTCTTGATCCGCCCCAGACCCACGAGGTGGGCGCGGACCTTCCTGTCACTCTGGTCGATGCGCTCGGCGTAAGGCGAGCTCTCGAGCCAGTCGAACAGATCCAGCGGCGGCTCCTGCGCCTGCAGACCGCCGGGCGTGAGCAGACAGACCAGCAGCAGAGATATAAGATAACGACAAAAACTTACAAAGGGCACTATGAACTCCGGTTGGGACGCGGCAAGGCCCGGCCTGTGCCGGGCGTTGTGCAACCTGCCGCGTGTTCCACTAGTCTGACGCAAAAGGACGGGCGTTCAAACCCTGTACTCCGGTGGCGCTGACCACCAGACCACGGAGCCGCAGCCCGCCGCAACTACCGGCATCTCCAGCACGGCATAGGCGCCCGGGACCAGCGCAGGCACCTCACCCTGCGTGCCTAGCCAGCGGTCGATGAGCTCTGTCACCAGGGGCTGGTGAGACACCAGCAGGAGGTGGGTTTCCCGGCCGAGAAACCCGGTAAGGGCATCGTCGACCGCGGCGGCTTCACGACCGGGCACAAGCGCATCGAAGGCCTCTGACGCGACGCCCGGCATTGCCGCAATAATACGCCGCGCCGTCTGCGTAGTGCGTCGCCAGCGGCTGTACAGCACTCTCCCCGGCGATGGCAGGTCACTGCGCTGCAGTCGGGCGACAAACCCTTCGGCACCGCGGTCGACGTCGGCTTCACCGCGAGGCGTCAGCACGCGCTCCCGGTCCGGGGTCCCCGGACCGGCCTCGCCGTGGCGCCAGACGCTGACCAGCATGGCGCTATCCGGCGGCCATCTGCAGCAGAAGCTTGTTCAGCCGCTCGACATAGGCCGCCGGATCCTTCAGCTGGCCGCCCTCTGCGAGCAGCGCCTGGTCGAACACCACGTGGGCCAGGTCGGCAAAGCGGTCCTCGTCCTGCTCCTGGTCGAGCAGGCTGATGAGGGGGTGCCCCGGGTTGATCTCCAGCGTCGGCTTGCTCTCGGGCACAGGCTGCCCCGCGGCCTCCATGATGCGCCGCATCTGCGCGCCCATGTCGAACTCACCGACAACCAGGCAGGCAGGGGAGTCCGTGAGTCGCGCCGATGCGCGAACATCCGCCACATCCGCCTCAAGCGACTGCTTGAGGCGCTCGACCAGCGCCTTGCTCTCCTCCTGTTGCTTTTCCCGCTCTGCCTTCTCTTCGTCCGAGGCGTCATCTACATCCAGTTCGCCGCGGGCGACATCCTGGAACTTCCGGCCGTCGAACTCCTGCAGATGGCTCATCAGCCAGTCGTCGACGCGATCCGAGAGCAGCAGCACCTCGATACCGCGCTTGCGGAAGTATTCCAGGTGCGGACTGCGTCGCGCGGTGTTGAAGTTCTCGGCAACAACATAGTAGATCCTGTCCTGCCCCTCCTGCATCCGCGAGAGGTAGTCTTCGAGGGACTGGTCCTGCGTCTCGGCGTCGGTGTGGGTGGTGGAAAAACGCAGCAGCTTGCCGATTTTTTCCTTGTTGGCAAAGTCCTCGGCGGGGCCTTCCTTGAGTACCTGGCCAAACTCCTTCCAGAAGGTGGCGTAATCCTCAGGCTCGGATTTCGCCAGCTTTGCCAGCATATCCAGCGCCCGCTTGGTCAGGGCGCTGCGCATGCTGTCCACCGACGGATGCTGCTGCAGGATTTCCCGGGAGACGTTCAGGGGCAGGTCGTTCGAGTCCACCACGCCGCGCACAAAGCGCAGGTACAGCGGCAGGAACTGCTCGGCGTCGTCCATGATGAACGTGCGCTGCACATACAGCTTGAGACCGCGGGAGGCGTCGCGGTTCCAGAGATCGAACGGCGCCCGCCGGGGAATGTACAGCAGGCTGGTGTACTCCAGTTTGCCCTCGACACGGTTATGGCTCCAGGTCAGGGGCTCATCGAAGTCGTGGGAGACGTGCTGGTAGAAGGCCTTGTACTCATCATCGCTGATCTCCGAGCGGCTGCGCGTCCACAGGGCCGTGGCCTCGTTCACCGTCTCCCAGGTCGGCGCCTCCTGCCTGCTCTCCCCTTCCGCGTTGTCGTCCTCGGCGCCCGGGGTTTCCTGCCGGAGCATCAGCACCGGCACGGAAATATGATCGGAATACTTCTTGATGACGCTGCGCACCCGCCAGTCGTCGGCGAATTCGCTGCAGTCGGGCTTCAGGAACAGGCGGATACTGGTGCCGCGCTCCTCCCGGGGCAGCTCGGCGATGGAGAACTCGGATTCGCCCTGGGACTCCCACAGCACGCCCGCCTCCCTTGCCTCACCCGCCTTGCGCGTGTGCACCTCCACGCGTTCGGCAACGATGAACGCCGAATAGAAACCGACGCCGAACTGGCCGATGAGCTGCGAATCCTTCTTCTGGTCGCCTGTCAGCGACTCGAGAAAGGCTGCCGTGCCCGACTTGGCGATGGTGCCGAGGTTGTCGATCACCTCGTCGCGGGTCATGCCGATGCCGTTGTCGGTGATGGTGACCGTGCCGGCCTCCTTGTCGACCTCGACCCGGATCTGGTAGTCGCCCTCCCCTTCCAGGATGGCGTCATCGGCCAGCGCGGCGAAGCGCAGCTTGTCGATAGCGTCCGAAGCGTTGGATATCAGCTCACGCAGAAATATCTCCCGGTTGCTGTACAGGGAGTGAATCATCAGGTGCAGGAGTTGCTTGGCTTCCGTCTGGAAACCCAGGGTTTGCTTCTTTACATCGGCTGTCATGGTGTCCTCGCTGTCTGTTGTCAGGCTGTGCCGCGTGCCACTGGGGAAATGGGGGCGAGGAGCCGTTTTTCAAGGGTGACTGCTGGCGGCGCAAGCCGTGAGCACCAGCCCCGTCAGCAGCATGATGATTTTCACGACCTGCCCTCCTTTGCTTCACAGGCAAAAAATCGTCACAGACAAAAAAGCCCCGGCCGTGCTGGACGGGGCTCGGTGACCACCCGGG
>JAWLGG010000063.1:0-10285 GCA_041685155.1 Chromatocurvus sp. | reverse complement strand
GCCCCGCGCAGGACCGCGGCGGCGGCCGGGAATTCACCCCGCAGCGTTGCGCTGTACATGCCGCGGGCCCGCGCCGGCAGATTGTGCGCCTCGTCCACCAGTACCGTCCAGCGGGATGCCGACTGGGCGGCGAGCGCCGTCACCGCGGCATGCAGGCTGAAGACATGATGCTGGTCGGCAATCACCACGTCCACCCAGGGCAGCAGGTCCAGCCCGAGCTGGTAGGGGCACAGCGCGTGCTCCCTGGCCACGGTCTCAATGACAGTCTGCGTCAGCACCCGCGCCGCCAGTGCCTGCTCCCGCGCAGCGGGCAGCCTGTCGTAGTAGCCCCGGGCAAAGCCGCAGTCGTCTGCCCGGCAGGCGTGCCCCGGGGAAAAACAGATGCGCTCTTTCGCGGTCAGGGTCAGGGTCGTGGCAATCAGCCCGTCCGCCGCGAAGCGCGCCAGCGTGTCCTGCGCCGCATCGCGCCCGGTGTGCTTGGCAGTGCAGAATACGACGTGATCGTGGCAGTCGTGGGCCAGACCCTTGATTGCGGGGTAGAGCACCGCCGCCGTCTTGCCAAGGCCCGTGGGTGCCTCCAGCATGAGCTGGCCGCCGCCGTGCACGCACTTGTAGACGAGCTCGGCGACCTCGCGCTGGCCCTGGCGATAATCGCGGAAGGGAAAAGACAGCGCGCGTATGGACGCGTCGCGCGCAGCGGCGTGCTGCAGGCGCGCCTCCATCCAGCGCGCATAGCGCTCGCAGGCGCTGTCGAGAAATCCGGCGAGCTCGCCGGCACTGTAGGTCTGGTCCAGGGGCGACTCCTGGCGGCGATTCAGGTCGTACCAGGTCAGGCGCACCTGCACTTCGGGGTATGCCTCTGCGGCGGCGAGCATGGCCGCGTACAGTCGCGCCTGGGCCAGGTGCAGGCGCGATAGGTCTGCGGGCAGGCGGGCCGGGTCGATACGGCAGGTCTTGATCTCCTCGATCATCGGCAGCGACGGCACATAGCCATCGGCGCGACCGCGCAGGCGCAGGGTGATGTCACCGCGGCGGTAGCGCGCCTCCAGCGGGTATTCCGCCAGATAGTCCTCACTGCGGGCCGCTGCCAGTTCGCGGTGCCCGCGGATGCCCTCCGCGGCCGAGGGGCCCGGCCCGAACCGGGCGTCCAGGTCGCCCGCCCGATGGCAGAACGCCGCCAGCTCGCGCACGCTGACACTGATGTCAGGCATCGATCCACACCACCTTGAGCACCCCCGCCGGCGCCCCGATCTCGCACAGGTAGTTGAGCCAGCGCCGCTGGTGGGGCTGCAGGGCATCCCCTGGGCCCTTTACCTCCCACAGATGATACTGCCCGGCGTGCTCGCCGAGCGCCACCAGGTCGGGCTGGCCGCGACGGTTCTCCCGCGGGTCAAACAGCAATCGGCGCCAGGTGGCGACCAGGTGGCGAAAGGGAATACAGCGGGTCGCACGCTGCACCAGGGCCGGTGTGATCACGCGCCAGTCCACCCAGCGGCATTGATACCCGGCACAGCGTGCATGCGCCGCCAGCAGCTCCGCCTCGAGGTCACAGGCCGCAAGCTGCCGCAGACGCCGCTCCAGTGCGGCGTTCCGTCGCGCCTGGAAGCGGCTGCTGAACATGTCCGCCGGGCCGGCCTGGAAGGGGTGGTGGAAGGCCCCCGGAACCGCCGCGAACAGCTCATCCCAGAAGGCGAGACCGAACAGGCCATTGAACAGCGCATTCTCGACGTGATGCGCCTGCACCCAGCCCTCGGCCCGCAGCGCACGGGCGGCCGCGCGCTCGACACCGTCGACGTTCTGCGGCAGCTGTGTTGTCCGCGTCGGGAAGCGATCCCGGGATCGCGCGCTGCGGGTACCGTGCACGCGCCGAAGCAGACGCTGGCGGATGGTGCTTACCGCCGCCTTCTCGCCCTCGCTCCAGGGGGCTGCCAGCACATCCCCGGCGAGGGCAAGGGCTTGCTGCAGCGCACCCCGCGATTCGAGCACGCGCAGACGCCGCTCCCTCGCGGGGTGCTGCTCGCTGCGCGCATAGAGCGCCAGGGCCGTCTCCGCCAGATCCGCGCGCTCGCAATCGCGGGCAATCCGGTTGCACACCCGGTGCACCCGCCGGGCAACGGCATCGACGCCGCAGTCCAGCGCCAGGGCCTCCCCGGCGAGGGCCGCCAGCGCCGCGGTATCGCGCGTTTCCTGCCACTGGGCGTGCCGCTCGGCGAGGGCATCCGCCTGCCGATACGCCTCCACCGCATCGCGGCTGTCGAAGACGCGCTGTGCCTTTGACAGCGGGTACGGCCAGTAGGTGGCCAGCCCGAGGTCAGTGAGCACGAAATCCACCAGGCTCTGGCGCGAGTTGCCGAAAAACAGCAGCTGCAGCAGGGCCAGGGTATCGCCGCCGCTGACCCGGATCAGGCGCTCATCCAGTCCGTCGCAAAGCCGCCGCGCACGCAGGTCATCCGCTTCCCCCAGATCGGACACCGCGGCCAGCAGCGCCGGCTTGGTAGGCAGTGACAGGCCGGCCAGCGCCACCGCGTGACACTGGCGTATCTCGGCGCGGGTAAACAGGCGGGCCAGGGTCCCGGTGTCCAGTGCCTCGCATTCACTGGCCAGGCCGCTTTTCAGCAGCGCCGCCAGCGCGCTGTCGAGGTCGTCGATTTCGGCATAGCGCAGCCTGCTGACGCGGAACTCCGGGCCGCGACGCAGGACGAGCCGGACAAACAGGCAGCGTGCCGCTTGTGGCAGGGCCTCGAAGCGGCGCATCTGTGCCAGCTCCTGTGGCCGCAGGATATCCGCGTAGCGCTCCTGCACAACGCGCCACAGGGTCTCGAAGTTGTGCAGGTAGTACAGGGGCGGCAGCGCCGGTGGCGCGCCCGTGACAGCGGCCTCAGGCATCGCGCGCACCTGTCCTTGCGCCCGCTCCCTGCTGCAGCATGATGCCCGGGAGTATCAGGGCCAGGCCGACCAGCGTGGCGGGGTGAATCGGCTCCTTCAGGATGCTGGCAATAAAGACCAGGGACAGCATGGGCGCAAGAAAAATGAGGTTGCCGACCCGCGACACACTGCTGGACAGGCGCAGCGCGGTGGCCCAGATGACGAAGGTAAAGCCCATCTCGAACATGCCCACATACACTGCCGGTGCGAGGCCGGCAGTACCCCGGGGCAGCCCGACGAGGGCGATGCAGGCGGCCCATGTCGGTGGCAGCGCAACGAGAAAATACAGCGCCAGGGACACCACGGGCTCGCGCCGGCTGCGCGTCCCCGCCAGCCAGAAAACTGCCCAGACCAGCGTACTGGCCAGCGCATAGAGTACGCCTTCGACGCTGCTGAAGCGCAGTGCCAGCACATTGCCCTCGGTGGCAATGACCACCACACCGGCGTAACCCAGAGCGACAGCGACCCAGTCTTTCGGAGCGAGCCGGTGGCCCAGCACCGGCACCGCCAGCAGCGCCAGGGTAATCGCCCAGGTGTAGTTAATGGTCTGCGCCTGCTGCGCCGGGAGCAGGCTGTAGGCGTGCAGGAGAATCAGGTAGTACGTCAGCGGGCTGAGCAGACCCATGCACAGGAAATACAGAGGCGCCTCCCGGAAGCAGGCCGGCAGCGAACCAAGGCGGCCCTGCCAGGCCACCACCCCGAGCAGGCAGATTGCCGACACGGTAGTGGCAATGGTGACAAGCTGCAGGACCTGCAGGTGCTCAAGGGCGAGCTTGAACGCCGTCGCCGCCGAGGACCAGAGCGTCACCGCGGCAATTCCGAGCAGCAGCGCCCTGCGATCAGCGTTCAGCACGGGCCTGCCGACGCCTGCGTCGTGTCGTCATGCTCTTGTCCTCATAAAAAGGCGCGATGTTACGCCAGGCATGCGCCGCTGTCAGACTGCGGGGCGGGTCAGACACCCTACAGCCGCTGTACCCCGGCGGCATTTTACGGCATTCTCCCCGCTGGCAATGACCTCCCGAGCTCCCTCCTGGCAGACACCTTGACCGAACCCACCCACGACAATCCGCGCCTGACGCCCTGGCTCGCCCTGGCCCCGGTCCTCGTGCTGGTCTCCATGCTCGCCACGTCGGCCTATCTGTTCGGTGCGGACGCCTCCTACGGGCCCAACCAGATCGCCCTCATCCTGTGCACCGGCGTGGCGGCGATGGTGGGCAGCTACACCGGACTGCGCTGGCCCGCCCTGCAGGATGGCATTATCGACGGCATTGGCATGGGCCTCGGCCCCATGCTGATCCTGCTCGCGGTGGGCATGCTGATCGGCACCTGGATCCTTGCCGGCACCGTGCCGACGCTCATCTACTACGGTGTACAGATACTCAACCCGTCGCTGTTCTACGCCGCCAGCGCGCTGATCTGCGCCATCGTCGCCCTGTCGACGGGCAGCTCATGGACGGTCGCGGGCACCCTCGGCATCGGCCTGATGGGTATTGCCGGTACCTTCGAACTGTCGCCCGCGGTCACCGGTGGCGCCATCGTCTCGGGCGCCTATTTCGGCGACAAGCTGTCGCCCATGTCCGACACTACCAACCTCGCCGCCGCCTCGACCCGGGTTGACCTCTTCGAGCACATACGGCATATGCTGTGGACCACCGTTCCCGGGTTCACCATCGCCCTGGTGATCTTTGCCACGATGGGCAGCGCTGGCGGCGCCACGCCGGAGAAGATACTCAGCCTGCAGCAGGGCCTCGCCCGGGAGTTCAACATCGGCCTGCATCTACTGCTGCCCATGCTGCTGATGCTCTACCTCATCTACCGCCGCTTTCCAGCCTACCCCGCAATCGTCATCAGCGCGGTCGCCGGCGCCCTTTTCGCGCTGCTGTTCCAGCCCGAACGGACCATTGCGCTGGCCGACGACGCCTCGCTCGCCACCGGCCTGGCGCTGGTCAAGGGGGTGTGGATCAGCCTTGCCGACGGCTATGTCTCCAACAGCGGCAACGAGGACCTGGACAAACTGCTCAGCAAAGGCGGCATGAGCAGCATGCTGAACACGGTCTGGCTGATCATCACTGCCCTGGGCTTTGGCGGCATCCTGGAGCGCACCGGCATTCTCCGCTACGGGCTCACGCTGGCGCTGCGCGGTGCCCGCACGACGGGCTCGCTGGTCATGCGCACCGTCGTCACCTGCTTCGGTGCCAATATCCTGACCGCGGACCAGTTCATCTCGGTGGCCCTGGCCGGGCGCATGTACCGGGGCGCCTACATCGCACGTGGCCTGTCACCGCTCAACCTGTCGCGCACGATCGAGGATTCCGCCACCCTGACCTCGGCACTGATTCCCTGGAACTCCTGCGGTGCCTACATGGCGGCGACGCTGGGTGTCGCGACCTTCAGTTATGCACCCTTCGCTTTCTTCAACCTGGCCTGCCCCCTGCTCGCGATTGCCTACGGTTACCTCAATTTCGCGCAGCGGCCGCTGGAAGAGCGCTACCGCGAGCAGGCGAGCGGCGCCGCAGTCGAGGCCTGAGGTAACGCGGGCGACAGCTGACCCGTCAGCTGCGCTGCCAGTCGAAAGGGAGTACTGTGGACAGCTGCGATGCGCCGCACAGCACCATCAACAGGCGGTCCAGACCCAGCGCAACACCGCTGCAATCCGGCAGACCCGCTTCCAGTGCTGCCAGAAGGTAGCCATCCGCCTCCCGCTCGGGCAGCCCCTGCGCCTCGCGCAGGTGATTGTCCCGGTCGAAGCGGCGCGCCTGCTCGGCGGCATCGGCGAGCTCGTGAAAGCCGTTGGCAAGTTCCACCCCATCGATGTAAAGCTCGAAGCGCGCGGCGAACTCCACGCCGTCGACACGCAGGCAGCGAGCCAGCGCCGCCTGGCTGGCGGGGTAGTCATGAACAAACACAACCCCCTTACCGGCCAGAACCGGCTCTATGGCGTGGGTCATGAGCAAATCCAGCCACAGGTCGCGCCCGCCCTGCATGCCTCCGGTATCGACGCAGCCCCGCGCCGCCGCGGCCAGCTCGGCATCCGTCGCGGCGAACGGATCGAGGTCCAGCGTATCGAGGAAAAGATCCCGGTAGCGATAGCGCCTGGCGCCGTCCCGCCCCAGCAGCGGCAGCACCAGGTCGGCAACCTCCGTCATCAGGGCGTCGAGATCAAAACCCGGGCGATACCATTCCAGCAGGCTGAATTCGGGATTGTGCCAGCGTCCCTGCTCATCGTCGCGAAAGGCATGGGCAATCTGGTAGATGGCGCCACTGCCGGCGGCCAGCAGGCGCTTCATAGCGTACTCGGGCGAGGTCTGCAGGTAGCGCGGGCGCTCGGAGGCAGCGCAAGGCTGTACAATCAGGGGGTTAAGGGCCGGGTCGGTTACCGTGTGCGCGCCCAGCAGTGGTGTATCCACCTCCCACACGCCGCGGCTCTGGAAAAACGTCCTGATGTCCGCCAGCAGCGCGGCGCGCTGCCGCAGGACATCAAGGCTGGCGGATGGCCGCCAGTTGGCCACCGCTCAGGACTTGGAGGCGCGCGCCACGTATTCGCCGCTGCGGGTATCGACACGGATTACTTCGCCCTGGGAGATGAACAGCGGCACCTTGACCACGGCGCCCGTCGTCAGCCTGGCCGGCTTGCTGCCGCCCTGGGCGGTATCACCCTTGAGACCAGGATCCGTCTCGATAATCTCCAGTTCGACGAAATTCGGCGCCGTTACCGACAGCGGAGTGCCGTTATACAGGGTCACCTCCACCGGTTCCTGCTCTTTCAGCCACTGGCGTGCGTCGCCCACCGCGGCCTCGTCCGCCTGGTGCTGCTCGAAGGTGTTGGGCTCCATGAAGAACCAGAACTCACCGTCGGTGTACAGGTACTCCATCGTCACATCCATAACGTCGGCACCCTCGAGGCTTTCCCCGGACTTGAAGGTGCGCTCCCAGACGCGGCCGGTCTTGAGGTTGCGCAGGCGCACGCGATTGAAGGCCTGGCCCTTGCCTGGCTTGACGAACTCGTTGTCGAGGATGCTGCACGGGTCGCCGTCGAGCATGACCTTGAGTCCGGAGCGGAATTCATTGGTGGAGTAGTTGGCCATGGTATGTCCCCTGGGTGTCGAGCGCGCGCATCATACCGTAACTGGTTCGCAAAAGTCAGTCAGCGACATTACCGCTGCCGCGAAGAATGCGATACTCTCGGCCAATATTGATGTCTACCCTGGCAGGAGACTGGCACGCATGGTCGACTATTCCAACAACACCCTGAAACTGCCACTCCAGGATCTCGCAAGCTTTCCGCACTTCGCGCTCAACGCCGCTGCTGCCGGCACCTGGGCGAGCGGTCTGCCCGTGGGCAACACGCTGAAGAGCGGCTCGGACCTGCGCATGGTTCTGTCCGCTCTGAACCGCTCCGTGGTCCCGCCGGAGCAGCGCTTCTCCATTCTCGAAGCGCTGCGACCCGTCCTGCAGCAGACGTCAACATCCCTGACCCATGCCTTTCTCGGCCAGCCACTGACGCTCTCCGAGGAGGCGCAGCAGCGCGCCGAGCTAGTCAGGGACCTGTACGAACTGGGCGCCGCCGGCTACGCCCTGTGCGCCGTGCACACCATTGCCAACCAGAGCGCCATCACCGGCACCAATCCCGCAAAACTCGCCTGCGAGTCACTGCAGAGAGCCCTGGTGCTGCAGGGCCGCGGGCTGCTGCGCGCGCACCTTCTGTACCAGCCCCCGCCGCTGCACAGCTGGTCGACCCTGCACCAGCTCTATGCGCTGGCAGAGCGCCAGCAGCTGGCGCGGCTGCCGGTCAGGGATCCACTGCAGGATGCGGAAACCTCCGTCGCCGGCGAGTACCTGCCGACGCTGCTGCTCGGCTGCTGCAAGACCAACCAGCTGCGCCAGCGGGACATCATGGCGGTGTTCAGCGCGTTGCAGCAGTGGCGCGACCTCATCCGCATCGAGGATCCGGGCATTGGCAGCGGCCTGTTCACGATAGATCTCGACAGCGACCGGCCACCGGTCTACAGCAAGGTGCTTGTGGAGCGCAGCGGTACCGCCCTGCGCCACATCAATACCGAAGCGCTGGTCGTGCAGCTGCAGCGCCTGAAGCAGCGGCACAAGAACGAGGGCATCACCAGTATTGCCCTGAATCGTGAGACCCGGCTGGATGCCAATCTCCTCGACCACCTGCGCCGCGCCCTCGGCGAAGTCAGCCAGCGCAACTTTGCCCGCCAGCGCGCGCGACACCGTCTGTGGATCGCTACCGGCCTGACCGGCGTCCACTACTATGTGGCCGGTGAAAGAACCCTGGAGCAGGTCCTGCACGGCGACGACTATATTGCGGACGAGGTGGACAGCAACGCCGACAACCCCTTCCTGAGGCGCCTGTCCCAGGCCGATGCCTGGCAGCGCGCCAACCCGGAAGAGGACGTTGCCGAGCGCGACGGGGCAGCGCTCAGCGATAGTGACGCAGACAACCAGATCGCGGTCGATGCACGCACCCTGGCCCAGTTCAATGACGAAGAGGCGGGTTACGAGCCGCGCAAACACGTTGTGTATACCGTCGAATCCACCAACGTCAGCCCCGGTGGGTACTGCGTGGAGTGGAGCGACCTGCCGGCGGGCATACAGATCGGCGATGTCGTCTGCCTGCACGAGCGCGAGCACGGCGGCAGGGAGTGGTCCATCGCGGTTATCCGCTGGATCAGCCAGATCAGGGATGCACCGACCCTGCTCGGGCTGGAGCTGCTGAGTCCGCGCGGCACGGCCTATGCGGCCCAGGTGCGCATGCCCGACGGTGAGTACTCAAGGCCGCTGCGGGTCATCCTGCTGCCGGAAATCGCCCTGGTCGGCCAGCCCCATACCCTGCTGGTGCCGCGCCTCGTATTCCGGGAGAACCAGAAGATCATACTTGCACGCAAGGACGAGTCCTACCTTATCAAGCTGAAGCGGCAGGTGGGATCCACCGCGGCATTCAGCCAGTTCGACTTCGACTACCTGCGACAGCTCGACGAGGACGTGGACTCCAGCGGTCGGGACGCCCTGCACGCCTCCAGCTTCGAGTCCATCTGGTCAGATATCTGAACGGAGCCGCGCGCAACGCCAGTCCCGCTCGGGAATCCCGAGCAGAAAAAGAATACTGTCGAGACCGGAGTAGTTGATCGCCTGCGCGGCGGCGGCACGCACCACGGGCTTGGCCCGGTACGCCACGCCGAGCCCGGCGACGCCCAGCATGGGCAGATCGTTGGCGCCGTCGCCCACCGCGACCACCTGTGCCGGCGACAGCCCCAGGCCGGAGGCAATCTCCTGCAGCAGCTCGGCCTTGCGCGCTCCGTCGATGATGCGTCCCCGCACCTCGCCGGTCACGGTCCCGTCGGCGATATCCAGGGGGTTCGCGAACACCTCGTCAATGCCCAGCTCTGCGGCCAGGCGCTGCGCAAAGTAGCCGAACCCGCCGGAGACGATCGCGCTGCGATAGCCCGCCGCGCTCAGGGTCGCCACAAGGGTTGCCGCGCCGGGAGCGATCCGCAGGCCCTCGGCAATCCCGGGCAGGCAGGTCTCCGGCAGGCCGCGCAGCGTCGCCAGGCGCTCGCGGAAGCTGTCGGCAAACTCGAGTTCACCACGCATCGCGCGCTCGGTGATCGCACTGACACGCTCCCAGCTGCCCGCCGCCCGGGCAAGTTCATCTATGACCTCCGCCTCTATCAGCGTGGAGTCCATATCGAACACGATCAGGGACCGGTGACAGCGCTGCCGCTCATCGGGCTGCAGGGCGATATCCAGCTGCCGCTCCAACGCCACCTGGCGCAGGCACTCGAGCAGCGCCGCCGCCGTATCGCCGTTCCCGTTCACCCGCCACTCCACACAGCCGCGCCTCGCTCCCGGCAGCGACAGCCAGCGCGCATCCTGCCGCTGCCAGCCCCCGGCCTCGAGTGCGGCGTCAACCGCGGCCAGCCCGGCATCACCCAGGGGGGTGCCGATGAGGGTGAGAACAGAGTGGCCCGACGCATGCAGTCCGCTGGCGGGGGAAGGGGAGATTGGCACGAGGACACCCTGTGACTGCGAATGACGCCGCGCATGGTAGCGCGCCCCCGCCGTGCTGGGAAATCCTCGCGGGAACCCGGGAACTGTCCATTACCTGCGGGGCCATGCGCGGTATACTGCGCCCTGTTCCACCGGGCCCTGGTTCCTGCCGTGAAATACAGCTTCCAGCAATCGAGTCTCAGCCTGCAGCTGCCGCTGACGGCGGCCGCCTGCTGCCTGGCGGTGGGTCTGGCCCTGGTCGCACTGGCCGCGCTGTCCAGCCGCCACCTGCAGGAGGCGCAGCAGGATGCTTTCGGCAACGCCCTGGCGGGCCACCTGGCGCAGCAGGTCAGCG
>JAWLGG010000567.1:0-2500 GCA_041685155.1 Chromatocurvus sp. | reverse complement strand
CAGGGAGCGTTTTGCCGGGCGTTAGGTGTTGCTGCTAGGGACCGGGCCGGGCGTGGCCCGCCACCGTGGGGCCCTGGAGCGCTATATCCGAGACCACCAGCCGCTGGTACTGGCCCTCAACACCCAGAGCGCCATTGACGCCGAGCTGATCGATCTGCGGGTCGCTTGCCACCCCGTGCGCCTGTTGGCGGACTGCGATGCGCATACCCGGCTCCCCCAGCCGCTGATTACCCCCTACTCCATGCTACCGGCGGATGTGCGCGATTCCCTTTCGGGCAAGGACGTGCTGGACTTCGGATTGAACGTCCAGGCGGAAAGCTTTTCCTTCGAGGCGGCACATTGCACCCTCCCGACTTCCCTGGTGGTGGGCTATGCCCTGGCGGTGGCCACCAGCGGCCAGGCCTCTCGCATCCTGATGGCCGGCTTCGACGGCTACGGTGCCGACGACCCGCGGAGCGGCGAGATGCACGAGCTGCTGGAGCAGTACCAGGCCGCCGAAGGGGCCCTGCCGATCACGGCGATCACCCCCACCCGCTACGGGCTGCACAGCGAATCGGTCTACGCGCTCTGAGGCGCTCTCACAACCCGTTGCCTTTGAGTTTTTCCTTTCACGATTACGAACAAGAGGCCGCTATGCGCAGTGTGGTCATGATTCCCGCCCGGTATGCTTCCAGCCGCTACCCGGGCAAACCGCTGGTGCCCTTGCTGGGCAAGCCGATGATCCTGTGGGTCACCGAACTCTCAGCCCGTGCCGTCGGCGCTGAGAACGTCTTTGTCGCCACTGAAGATCGGCGTATCGCCGATGTCGTCGAGGCCGCTGGCTTTCAGGCGGTGATGACCACCGATGACGCCCTGACCGGTACCGATCGCTTGGCCCAAGCCGCCGAGCAGGTCGAGGCGGACATCTATATCAACGTTCAGGGCGATGAAACCCTCGTTGACCCCGCGGATATCCTCAAGGTGCGTGATGCCAAGCTGGTTCACATGGAAGACATCATCAACGGATTCAGCTGGGTGGGTGAGAACGAAGACCCGCACAGCGTCAACATCCCCAAGGTAATCGCAAACGAGCGTGACGAGCTGGTCTATATGTCGCGGGTGGCCCTACCTGGCTTCAAGGATCCTAACCACGCCCCCAAGCGTTACAAGAAGCAGGTCTGCATCTACGCCTTCACCGGGGAGGAGCTGGCCGCCTTCCGCGGCTTCGGTCGCAAGAGCGAGTTGGAGTATTCGGAGGACATCGAGATCCTGCGCTTCCTGGAGCTGAACAAGACCATCCGCATGGTAGAAACCCAACCGGGCAGCCTGGCGGTGGATGTGCCCGAGGATGTGGCCAAGGTGGAAGCTGCGCTGCGCCAGGCCGGCCAGGTGCCAGTATGAAGCATCCGGTCACCGACTACACTACTCTGGTCTTCGACTGTGATGGCGTTGTCCTCGACTCCAACAAGGTCAAGACAGAAGCCTTCTATCAGGCGACGTTGCCCTATGGTAAAGCCGCCGCCCGCGCCATGGTCGATTACCATGTCGCCAACGGCGGGGTATCGCGCTATAAGAAGCTTGCCTATTTCTTGGAACAGATAGCACCTAACAATGCCGACCAGCAGGGCACCGACCTGGAGGCGCTGCTGCAGGCCTATGCTAGCGAAGTGCGGGAGGGACTGTTGAGCTGTGAGATAGCACCGGGGTTGGAAACGCTACGTCAGCAGACTCATAATGCTCGCTGGCTGATCGTATCCGGTGGTGATCAGACCGAGCTGCGCGACGTATTTGCTCAGCGCGGTATCGCCGATAGGTTCGACGGCGGTATTTTCGGTAGCCCCGACACCAAGGACGAAATCTTGGCCCGGGAGCTGACCTCCGCCAACATTCAGCATCCGGCGCTGTTTCTGGGCGATAGCAAGTATGACTATCAGGCAACCAGAGCGGCTGGACTAGATTTCGTGTTCGTGAGTGGTTGGAGTGAGCTGACTGACTGGGAGGTTTGGGCGGCGGAAAGTGGTTTCAGTGCGATCGAAAGTGTAGCAACGCTATTGGACAAGAGGTATTTTGCGGGGTGTGTGTCCTGATCAAGTCACCTTTCCTGTTTATGTCCGTCGATTTCCGCCAGAAAAAGTTTCATATGCGGAATTGTTCGGTGCATCGGCGGAAAATAAGTGTTCCGTCTGCCGCTCAAAGAGGGCTGGGGACGGATGCTTCTTCATCGACCCCCGGTCTGATTTGAAATCGCTGCCTTTGGAAGGTGCGTTACCGATTTTTTCGAACGGGTTGACGATATCATCAAAATCCGCGTCTACGACAATCCATGCTGGAGTTTTTGTTTTTCGAGATGAATGTAGCCAGCAGGGTGTTCGCCATGACGTGTTCCGTCCGCCGCAGCAACGATATTGACATGCCGCGTAACCTGGCCAAGAGTGTGAAAGTGGAGTGAGCAGACCGGTGCTGGCATTGCCAGGCCGGATGTTGTACGCGGTGCGGCATTCCTATCCGTTTGCGTCGAACG
>JAWLGG010000062.1:0-10290 GCA_041685155.1 Chromatocurvus sp. | reverse complement strand
CGCCAGCGCGACCACGCGGCGGGCATTGCCGTCAAAATCGCCCACTCGGGTATTGATCTGGGCCATCAGGATATTCAGGGTTGCCATAGCTCGGTGCCGCCGGGAAAAGACGAGTATTGTGGTTGAAACGCCCGGGCAAGACCAGTGGTGGCACGACCTGCCGGCGCATGCAGACAACAGCGCGAACGCCTTCCGGCTGGTACACTTGCGCTGAACTCACCCGCAGGCTGAGGAACGTGAACCCTCCGGCTATTCTCGTCAGGCCAAGCCCGAAAACGCCGCCACAGAACCGCGTGCTCTACCGCATCTATATCGGTTATCGCTGGCTGCTGTCCGCGGTGTTCCTGCTGCTGATGATCATTCCGAGCGCGCGCGAGCTTGTCGGCAGTCTCAATCCGGGGCAGTACCTGTTGACGACCGTCCTGTTCCTGTTCAGCAACATCGTCCTGCTGACCACGCTGAACCGGGACTGGCAGCGCTCGAACACCTTCCTCGTGCTGCTGTTCAGCATCGACATGGCCTGTATCATGCTGCTGGCAGACGCCAGTGGCGGCATGAGCAGCGGCCTGCCGCTGCTGCTCGCCATCACCGTGGCATCGAGTGCTGTCCTGATCAGCAATCGCACGCTCGCCACCCTGGTGGCGGCCCTCGGTGTGCTGGCCATTCTCGCCGACACCGTGCGCCTGATCTCCATCAACGAGCAGACCATCAACGACCTGCTCCCGGCGGGCCTGCTCGGCCTGCTGCTGTTCGTGGTGTCCACCCTGGTGCAGATTATCGCCTCGCGCCTCGGCCGGGCCGAGGCTCTCGCCCTGGAGCGGACCTCTGACCTGTACAGCCTGCAGCGCCTGAACGAACTGATCGTCCAGAACATGCAGACCGGCATTCTCCTGGTCGACGAGACAGACCGGGTTCGCGTGATGAACCAGGCGGCCACGGGACTGCTGACGCCGGAGCGCCCCACCTCTGTCGAGCAGGGCCGGCACCTCGGCGAGTACAGCGATACCCTGTATCGCCGGCTACGCGACTTCCGGGAGAGCAATACACAGAGCCGTGCTCCGTTTCGAATAGAGAGCGATGGCCGCGAGGTTGTGCCGCGTTTCCGCGCGCTCGATGCAGGCACTGGTCAGTCAAGCAGTGAGACCCTGATCTTCCTCGAGGACTACACCCCGGTCGCCCAGTATGCCCAGTCGCTGAAACTGGGCTCGCTCGGCAGGCTCACCGCAAGTATCGCCCACGAGATACGCAATCCGCTCGGGGCTATCAGCCATGCCGCGCAGCTGCTGGTGGAGTCGCCGCATGCGGATGCCGGCGACCGGCGGATGATCGATATCATCGTGACCAACAGCCAGCGTGTGAATAATATCGTCGAGAGCGTGATGCAGATTTCACGGCGCGAACCCCCGCGGCCGGAGCTTCTGCAGATGCCCGAGTGGCTGCATACCCAGCTCGACCGCTACCAGGCAACCCGGGGCCTGCGCGGCGCGCTGCGCTGCGAGCGGGCCGAGCCACTGCAGATGGAGTTCGACCCCGAGCATCTCCAGCGCATTCTGACAAACCTGCTGGACAACGCCCTGCGCCACAGCGAGGCGAAGACCGGCCGTGCCCAGGCGCGCCTGGAATTGCGCTCTGATGCCGCCCGCGACCTGGCCATAATCGACGTCGTGGATGAGGGCGACGGGGTAGCCCCGGATGATGTCCCACGCCTGTTCGAGCCATTTTTCAGCCGCAGCAAGGGGGGCAGCGGCATGGGACTGTACCTCTGCCGGGAACTGTGCGAGCTGAACCACGCGGATCTTTCCTATCACCCCACCGCGGCAGGCGAGAGCTGTTTTCGCATTGCAGTCTCGCTGCGGACAACACAATAGTGATACATCATGCCTGAACAGACCGTACTGATTGTCGACGACGAACCCGATATCCGCGAACTCCTTGAGATCACGCTGAGCCGCATGGGCCTGCAGACGCGGTCGGCGGCGACGCTTACAGAGGCAGTAGCGCTGCTCGAGTCGGACACGCCCGACCTTTGCCTCACCGACATGCGCCTGCCGGATGGCAACGGCATCGACCTCGTGACCCACATCCAGACGCGCTACCCGCAGCTGCCGGTGGCGGTGATCACCGCCCACGGCAGCGTTGATGCCGCTATCGCAGCGCTCAAGGCGGGCGCCTTCGACTTCATCAGCAAGCCGGTGGAACTGGAGAACCTGCGCAGCCTCGTGCTGTCTGCACTGGAGGCGGGCTCGGGGTCCACAGCGGCGGGCAGCGAGAGTCGCAGCGACCTGATTGGCGATACGCCAGGCATGCAGCGGCTGCGCCTGCAGATCGACAAGCTGGCCCGCAGCCAGGCGCCCGTCCACATCCATGGTGAATCCGGCACCGGAAAAGAAGTGGTCGCGCGTCTCATACACCGCCGCGGACCCCGCGCCTCGGGCCCCTTCATTGCGGTCAACTGCGGGGCGATCCCCGCCGAGCTGATGGAAAGCGAGCTCTTCGGACACGTGAAGGGCAGCTTTACCGGCGCCCATCGCGACAAGGCCGGCCTGTTCCAGGCAGCCAGCGGCGGTACGCTGTTTCTCGATGAAGTGGCCGACCTGCCCCTGTCGATGCAGGTCAAGCTGCTGCGCGCTATTCAGGAGAAAAGCATACGGCCCGTGGGTGGCGGCGAGGAGATCGATACGGATATCCGACTGCTCAGCGCCACCCACAAGGACCTGACCGGCGAGGTCGAGGCCGGCCGATTCCGGGAAGACCTCTATTTCCGCATCAATGTCATCGACCTGCAGGTGCCCAGTCTGCGCGAGCGGCTGGAGGACGTGCCGCAGCTCGCACAGGCGCTGCTGCAGCGGATTGCAGCGGACATGGGGGTGCCGGCACCGACACTGCAGGCGTCCGCCAACGAGCAGCTGCAGAGCTACCATTTTCCGGGTAACGTGCGCGAGCTGGAGAATATCCTCGAGCGCGCCCTGGCGCTAGCCGAGGGCGACCAGCTGACCGCTGACGACCTCCTGATGCAGACCGCGCCGCGCGCCCCCGGCGGGCAGCGGCTGAACCGACGCCGTGACGATCGCGACCGTCTCGAGGCCGTCGCCGGCGACCTCCCGGGCTACATGGACAGCATCGAGCGGGAGGTTCTTGGCGCCGCCCTGGAGCGCTACCAGTGGAACCGCACGGAGGCCGCATCGGCACTCGGCATCTCCTTTCGCAGCCTGCGCTACCGATTGAAGAAGCTGGGCCTGGACCAGTCTGAATGATCGCCGCAGCGCTCAATCCGTATCGAGCAGTATGTCGCGCCAGTAGCTTGCCCGTGCAAAGACGCCGGCGGCGCTGAACCTGGCGCGGTACGCCACCGCTGCAGCAGACACAGGTTGCAGCGCAATGCCCCGACCCGGCAGCACGATGTGTCGATCTTCCAGACGCGGCTCCGCCAGCCACCCCACCCCGGCAGGCGATCCCGGCAGGGTCTCGACGAGAGGGCGCCCGTTGGCCAGGTTGAGGACATAGGTCAGAGCGGCCGGCGGTTCGCACTCCCCAGCCGGGACGGCAGTCAGCTGGAACACCCGTCCCCCATCCGTGAGGGGCCGATATCGCGCCACCTCTGCCGGATCCCGGAAACCGGCAAACCACCCGGCCCCTGTCTCCGCCGGTGCCTCCCTGGTCGTCAGCGCCAGGTCCGACCAGGTGATGACCGGCAGCGACACTGCCTCCGCGGGACGCGCATCCACTGCGTAATCGCGCAGGAAGAAAATACCGTTTCCCGGCGGGTCATCCAGGGTCGCGCCCGCCGACGCCAGCACCAGGCCATCGAAGGGCTCACCGTCGGCATCCACGCTGCGCACCAGGTCCGGCGCCAACGAGAATCCCACCGCCGCGGCCGGATCCTCGCGGGCAAGGTCGGCAAGCAAATCCACCTGCCAGCCCGAGGCCGCGTCTGTCGCATGCGCCAGCGGCGGCAGGTCGACGCGCCAGACCCGACCCGCGCGATCCCCCGCATACAGGCGCTGTGCCACACCCTGTGCGTCGGGCAACACCGCTGCCGCGCCGAGCGGCGCTGACAGCCGTGGATCACTGGCGTGGCTTTTGCGGGACGCCTCCTGCGGGGCAAGTAGCAGCTCCCAGATGACGTCACCGGATGATAGCCGGACAAGCATCAGACGTGCCGCACGCCGGAAGGGTGGCCAGTCATCCCCAAGGTGCTCACGCGAGGCATCGGTCACAACAGCGACCTGGATGCGCTCATCATCCACCTCAATTGTCGCACGGGTGATCGCAGCGCTCTGCGCTGCACGCCCGGCGAGAACGTCATCCCGGGAATAGCGCGTGTCCGGCGCCGCCGCGCCCGACAGCGGGCATTCCTCGGACGCGAACGCGACCGCCGCGATGCACAACCACAGGGCCGCCGATAGCCTGTGGACATTTGCCCTGATCGATGGATCGCGCTGTTGCGTCATAGTCAATGGCCCTCCTTCCGGGCTGCGGATACATGAATTCCCAGGGCCGCGCGCGCCAGCGTGGCGTTGTCATCGGCGCGGACAACACGAACATCGACTTCATAGCGTCCAGCCCGGTAGCGCACCGCACTGGAGACCGCTTCCTGCGCGACACGGTCCGCGCCGGCCGCAGCGGCCCCACGCACATGGGTCCGGTACAGCACTCGGTAGGCGCCACCCTCATCCAGTGCCAGCGAGCGCAGATCACCTTCACAGAAGCCGGGCGTCCCACACACGGGCGCATCGCCGTGCGCCAGTGCCTGCCGGACCCGCGCCGTTTCGCGCCGGGCGACGAGGCGAATTGACGCGTCGAGCAGGGTCCGGGCGTCGACCTGGATCTGCAGCGCTTCTGCCTGGCGAGCCTCCACCGTTGCCAGATCAACCGTAGATAGCGCCAGGTAGGTGAGCAGGAACACGAATGCGCTGGCGAACACCAGCACCGCGCCGGACTCGCGGCGCCAATGCAGCGCGCCCTCAGGGCAGAGCATGCGCACCCGACCTGGCCGGAATGTTGTAGAGAGCTACGGTTGCGGAAAAAACGCGGCGCAGGTAGCGATCAGCCGGTAGATCCACAGCGGTGGTACCGAGCTGCAGGGATTGCGCCTGTGGTCTGCGGTGCAGTTCGCGCAGACTGCGAACTTGAAGATGAACATGCGCGGATACGGCACTCGCGAGCTGCGCCGGCGTGGGTGCCCGCAGCAGGCTGTCCGCAATGCCATCGGCGTCGGAATCAATACCGAACTCCAGCTGCAGGCGCTCCACCCCTTCCACCAGGCAGACGCTGCGCATGGAGCTGCCAAGGCGCTCATCGCACAGTACGGGGATAGCATCGCCGGGATCCTGCGTGTAATCGCGAACATAGAAGATATGGCTGTGCAGTTGCCACCAGGTCGCCGCCGAGGGTACCGGTTGTGAGGGGGCACCGGCCGCATCGACAAATACAGTCTGGCCGGAGCCAGGCGCATCGGTGACCAGGTACCAGCGAGACCGTGTAAAGTCCCGCATACCCGGCTCGTTCCCGGCAGAACGGCTCGGCAGTGCCGCGCTGCGCTTGATGACAAGCGCGTCGGATCCCGGCATCAGCCGGGATGCCGGCAGGCAAAGGAGCTGTGTACCGCTCGCGAGGCGCACCTGCCCCCCGGCAAAGTCATCGAGCACATCCAGCGGCGTCTGCAGGTCGAGCACCCAGCCGGGGCTGTCGGCACAGGCTGGAGCGCCGGGTGCCGGTGCCGGCAGATCCGCCGCGGCCTGGCGACCGAAGAACCCTGCCATACGCAGTTCACGCACCAGCAAAGCCAGCGCATGGCGCCCGTTTTCCTCCATGCGCGCGACCTCGACCTGCCAGCGCAGCACGGATTTACCGATGCGGTAGACCTGCAGAATCGCCGCTACGAGAAACAGCGCCAGCGCGATGGACAACAGCAGCTCGACAAAAGTCAGCCCCCGCGCGCGCCTCACGGTGATGCCTCAAGCGGCAGGCGCAGGCTCACCGCACGCCGAAGCTCGCCATCGCCGTCGGCGACGCAGAACGCGCCGGGAGACGCTACCACCGCTGTAAGGGAGTCCCAGCTCAGGCCCACCTGCAGGCTATTCGGCTGCCTCCATACGCAGGCCCGGGGGGCGGCAAGTTCGCGCTGCCCGCGCAGTGCCAGCCAGTCGGCGACGCCGCGCAGCGCCCAGGCATCCGGTGTACACTGTGGACCGTCGACGCAGGAATGTGCAGCGCCTGCGGGCGCTGCGGCGTCACTGGTCAGCACCCCCTCGTAGCGACCTATAGCATCCGGATCCGTCAGCAGCCGCTGCGCCAGGTCCTCCACCAGCAGCAGCGCCGCAGCGGACTCCGAGGCAGAACGGGTTACCTGAACCGCCCCCAGCTGCATCACGGCAACCGCCATGGCGCCAAGTGAGAACACGAGTAGCGCCAGCAGCAGCTCGACAAAGCTGTAACCGCCGCTGCACCTCACAGCACGCAACTCCCCCAGTCACGGGCAAGGCGCGGCCTGCCAACGTGATTGAGAACCAGACTCCAGGGCTGTACCTGCCCACCATCCGGCGGACAGACCTGCAGCGTCATGCTGCGGCGACTGCTGCCATCGGGATAGAACGAGACGCGCTCATCAATACGCCTTGACCCCGCCCGATTGTAGAGGCCGAACCCGTGGGGCATGGCATCGAAGCGCCGCAGCGCGGTGTCTACTGTGGCATCGAAGGCGCCGTCGCCGTCGCGGTCGAGATACACGAACCAGCCCCTGTCATATCGACTGCCGCAGCCCGAGAACGGGTCGGCACCCGGAGCGACAGGGCAGATACCCGTGCGCAGGTTATTGGCGATTGCCTGTGAGCGCGCGAGCTGCAGGCTCGACAACAGACGATCGGCCTCGGCGCGTGCCTGCGCCGACTGCAGGAAACCACGCAGACCCGGCAAGGCAATCGTCAGGCTGAGCGCCAGCAGGGACCCGACGACCAGCAATTCAATGAGTGTGAATCCGCGACTGTACATGCTCGCCTCCCGGTTACCTACTCGCCAGGCAAAGCCTAGAACGCCCAAACGCAGGCGCCAGTGGATGCGCGTATTTGCCGGAACGGATTCCGCTTCACCAGCATCGGGCGGGGTCGGAGCCAGTTGCCGAACGGCTGCCGCGGGCATCGAGCGTGAGCGCGGCGCAGCGCCTGTCGCCGGACTGTGGCGACGTGGCGACCGGAGTCGCGGTCAGCTGAAAGCAGCTGATGATGGAGGAATCGGCGCAGGCCCGCGCGGTGATGCGGTAGTGCCCGCCATCGGTCAGCAACGGGTCATCCGGGTAGTCAAGCTCACGCAGGTCATCGGTGTAGCTCCCGGAGGCAAAGCGCCGCTGCTCCTGACGGCCCGCCACCTCCACCAGCGCCGCCATGGCGTCGCTGCGACGGCTCCGGATGACGCTGGACTGATAGGCGGGCAGTGCGACCGACAGCAGAATCGCGACAATGCACACGGCCACCAGCAGCTCGAGCAGGGAGAAACCACGACGCAGCCACATGTGAAACCACCTCCGTTGACGCACGGTCGGGGAGAGGCGGAATGGTGGGCCCTGTCCGGCGACCTGTACACGTCAGTGTCGGCGGCGGATCTGTTTCAGATAAAAACGGGTGAACAGGATGGGTGCGCCGGCGGCGCGACAGCTCAGCTGACCTCGGTCAGGCGCAGCTCCCGCGGCATGGAGAAGGTCACGTTCTCCGGTCGACCATCCAGCTCGCTGACGCTGTCGGCGCCGAGATCGCGCAGGCGCTGTATCACCTCACGCACCAGCACCTCGGGCGCCGAAGCACCCGCGGTCACGCCGATATGGGTCTTGCCCTTGAGCCACCCCGGGTCGATGTCGCCGGCACCGTCGAGCAGGTAGGCTGTGGCTCCCATGCGTTCACCAAGCTCGCGCAGGCGGTTGGAGTTGGAGCTGTTGGGCGAGCCGACCACGAGCAGGAGATCGCACTGCGCCGCGAGCAGCTTGACGGCGTCCTGGCGGTTCTGGGTCGCGTAGCAGATATCGTTCTTGCGAGGACCGACAATATCGGGGAAGCGCTCACGGAGTCCGTCGATCACCCGTGCCGTGTCGTCCATGGACAGCGTCGTCTGGGTAACATAGGCAAGCCTGGAAGGGTCGCGCACCGACAGCGTCGCCGCCTGCTCCTCGTCTTCCACCAGGTAGATATCGCCCCCCTGGCTGCAATCGTACTGCCCCATGGTGCCCTCGACCTCGGGGTGCCCCGCGTGCCCGATCAGAATGCACTCGCGTCCCTCGCTGCTGTAGCGCGCGACCTCCAGATGCACCTTGGTCACCAGCGGGCAGGTGGCGTCGAACACCTTCAGGCCCCGGTGCTCGGCATCCATCCGTACGGCCTGGGATACGCCGTGGGCGCTGAAGATCACGATGCAGTCGTCGGGCACCTCTTCGAGCTCGTCGACAAATACGGCACCGCGGGCGCGCAGGTCATCGACCACAAAGCGGTTGTGCACCACCTCATGGCGCACGTAAATGGGCTTGCCGAAGACTTCGAGCGCGCGGTTGACGATATCGATGGCGCGGTCGACGCCAGCGCAGAAGCCGCGGGGATTCGCCAGCTGTACATCCATCAGTGCAACTCCGCCGGTTCAACCCGGTGTACAAGAACATCAAACAGAATGGTACGCCCTGCCAGCGGATGATTGAAGTCCACCGTGACCTCAATGTCATCGACGGCGACGACAAGCCCCGGCAGCTCACCGCCGGCAGCGTCGGCAAAGGAGCATACCAGACCGACCTCCAGCGCCATGTCGTCGGCGAACTGATCGCGACCAATCACCTGCACATTATTGTCGTTGGGCTGTCCGAAGGCATCCTCGGGGGTGACCGAGAACAGCTGCCGCTGGCCCGGCTGCATGCCGATGAGAAGCCGCTCGAAACCCGGCAGCAGGCTGCCGTCACCGATGGCAAAATCCACCGGGTCGCCGCCGAAGTTGGAATCGATCTCGGCGCCGTCCTCAAGCGTCAGGGCAAAATTCAGGAAGACCCGTGTACCCTCCCCCACACTGACGTCATTGTCATTCATGCACATGCTCCATCATCGGTCGCGATTCCGCACCCGTTATACAAAACGTGGCTGCCAAACCCAAGTGTCCGTTCAGCTTCGTTCGCCGCCGCGAAAGCCGTCAAACAGGAGCAGCACAGCACCCACGCTGATGGCGGAGTCGGCGATATTGAAGGTGGGGAAATAGCGGCCCGCGTAGTGGACGGAAATGAAATCCACCACGTGCCCGAGAAGCAGGCGGTCAATCGCATTGCCCAGCGCGCCGCCGAGCACCAGGGCGAGGGCCGTTCCCAGCAGCACCTGCCCGCGCGGCAGGCGCCAGATCCATGCTGCCAGTACCAGGCTGACCACCAGCGCCAGGCCGGTAAACAGCCAGCGCTGCCAGCCGCCGGCATTGCTGAGGAAGCTGAACGCCGCCCCCTCGTTGTAGTGCAGGGTCAGATTGAACCAGGAGAACACGGGGACCGGCCGCGCGTACTCCAGCAGTGCCTGCGCCAGGGCCTTGCTGCCCTGATCGAGAATCAGCACCAGCAGCGCCAGCGCGTACGCCCACCAGATCGCACGCTCAGGCAAAGTGACGCTGCTCGCCGCTGCCGTCCACGTTCAGCACGCAGCGCCCGCACAGAGACGGGTGCGCGCTGTGCTGGCCCACATCCGCACTGCGGTGCCAGCAGCGTTCACATTTTTCATTATCCGACACGACCACCGTCAGCACCAGCCCATCGATATCGGTTACCGTCGCGCCTGGCGGTGCGTCCGCGAGTGCCGCCACCCCGGCGCCGGAGGTGATCAGCGCAAATCGCAGCTCGTTGCCGAGGGCGTCGAGGGTGGCGCGCATTGCGTCGTCGCAATACAGCGTGACCTCGGCGTCCAGCGAGCCTTTGAGCCTGCCGGCGGCGCGCTGGGCCTCCATTTCGCGGTTGACCGCAGCGCGAACGTCCATGACCCGCTGCCAGAACGCCCGGCCCATGGGCGCATCGCTTTCGAGCCGCGGCAGGTTATCCGCCCATTCCACGAGGAAAACGGAGTCGGCGCGCTCACCCGGCAGATTCTCCCAGATCTCCTCCGCGGTAAAGCTGAGGATGGGCGCGATCCAGCGCACCAGGGCTTCGGCAATGTAATACAGCGCGGTCTGCGCGGAGCGGCGGGCGTTGCTGTCCGCCTGGGTGGTGTACTGGCGATCCTTGATCACGTCGAGATAGAAACCGCCGAGGTCGATGGCGCAGAAGTTATGCAGGCGGTGATAGATGGTGTGGAA
>JAWLGG010000061.1:0-10303 GCA_041685155.1 Chromatocurvus sp. | reverse complement strand
CATAACCTCGGAAACGGTTACTGATGGGAAAACTCCAGTCGAGTTGTATAGCGCCCTTGCTGTCGTCACCGGCGCGCAGGTTGTTGCGCGCCAGCACCGAGAACTCGTGGCGGCCGTTGCGCCAGGCAACCGTGACGTCGCCGTAGCCCATGTAGTTCCACATGGAGGGGTTGTCGTCGTTCTCGCGATTCTCCGGGATGCGATGCCATGCGCGCAGCCTGACGAGGGTCGAGTTGCGCTCGAAGTCAGCGCTGGCAATGATGCGGTTCCAGCTCCGCGAGAGAATCTGGCTGCGACCATTGGACTGGTGGTTGAAGCTCAGCCCGAGCTGGGTGTTCGTAAAGCCAAGCACGCTCTTGTCGCTGTCTATCGTGAACATGAATTCGGGCTGGTAGTTCGTCTCGCGAAACGGCGATGACAGATCGCTGTTGTAGAGCTGCCACCAGCTTTCCTGGGTGTAGGCGGCCCAGAGATTGGTGCCCTCGCCGAGGACATTGCGCACGGCCAGCGCCTTGAAGCTGATCTGGAATTTGGCCTCTTCCTGCTGCAGACCCTCCCCCGGAAACAGGTTCTCCCAGGGATCCCGGTTGACGTTGTTGTTCCAGGTGATGGGCAGCATGTAGTTGCGGTGATAGGGCAGTACAGCCCAGGGCAGGTCGGCGATCGCCGACTCGACATTCATACGCTGCCTGGCCAGGCCGGGTGGCAGTGCGGCGATCGCCTCAGGGTTACTTTTCGCGCTTTCGTGTTCCTCGTCACTCGCATTGGCGTCAATGCCGGGAAGGCTCTCCTGCCCCGGTTTACTGTCGGTCGCGGCTGACGCCGCGTTGCGTGCATTCGCACTGATCGACGCCGCGAGAGCGTCATAGCAGGCGAGACGGATGCTGTTGTCGCCGATGGAGGCGCAGCCGTTTATGCCCTGCTCATTGGCTCGGATAAGGAAGGGTACAGAGCAGAGCACGACAGTCGCGCAGAGCCTCAGGGTATTCAATGGATATGTCCTTGTGAATGTCGGATGCGGCGCCTGCGGCCAACGGGCTCTGCACAGACGGATCAATCGAGCTCGGGTGAGCCCGTAACCTTCTGGAATTTGCCCAGAGGGCAGGAACCCATGCGCATACCTATGCGCAGGTCTACGACCGATATGATGTCGAGGTCGCAGTAGGAATTCAACGACGTTTCATGAATGAAGCTGTTGCGCTTGAGCCCGGGGCAGCGGTAGGGCAGGTGGTTCACGTATCGGTCCTTGCCACGCATGTGGAAAATCAGGGTCTGGTCATCCACGGTCTCGATGCGGCGGATATGGGAGATTGACAGGCAGTTGCGTGTTTCAGGATCGTCGGGTTTCGAAAGGCGTTCCATTGGGTTGTCTTTCTGTGCCGTGTCTTTCCGGACCTCGTCCTCCTGTGTATTGCCGACCGCCGCAAAAGCAAAACCCAGGGCGGCGATGATCGCTATGGGGAAACTGCGTGACATTGCACACCTCCTTTCTTCTTGAGTACCGGTTGCCGCGGCTACTAGTATAGACGTTTTCTTTCGGGGAGTTTCGCAGCATGGAATGGAGCGTGGCATCGCTGCAGGAGTTCTGGGTTCTGGTATTGGAGGTCTGGAACCACGGTGTTTACGGCATCGATCTGCCGCAGATTCTGGCGGCGCTGCTTGTCTTTCTTTTCTTCCTGCTGATTCGCTCGCTGTTCACGCGTTACGTGCTGGGCGCGCTGTCGCGACTCGGGCGGCGTACCGAAACGGCCCTCGATGACAGCCTGCTTGAATCCCTGCGCGAGCCCTTGCGCTTCGTGCCGGTCCTGATGGGCATTTTCTTCGCTACCCGACTGCTGGATCTCGATGCGGACGCAGAGGCCTTTGTGTACAACATCAACCGCTCGCTGGTCGCCTTCACGCTGTTCTGGGCGCTGTTTCGTGTCAGCGTGCCGGTGGGTAACGCGGTCACGCGAAGCAGCCGCCTGTTGACCGCCGCCATGGGCGAGTGGCTGGTGAAGTTCGCCAGGCTGGTCTTCGTGGCGATCGGCGCTGCCACGATCCTGGAACTGTGGGGCATTGCCGTGGCGCCTATCGTCGCCGGCTTCGGTCTGTTCGGTGTCGCCGTGGCGCTGGGCGCCCAGGACCTGTTCAAGAACCTGATCGCCGGCCTGTTTGTCCTCGGCGAGCGCCGCTTCGAGCCCGGTGACTGGATACAGGTGGACGGGGTGGTGGAGGGCACTGTGCTGCAGATCGGTTTTCGCACCACTACGATTCGACGCTTTGATCGCGCGCCGGTGTACGTGCCCAATGCCCGTCTGGCGGATAACGCCGTCACCAACTTTTCGCGTATGAGCCATCGCCGCATCCGCTGGATGCTCGGGCTGGAGTATCGCACGACGCTGGAGCAGTTGCGCGAGATACGCGATGGCATCGAGCGCTATATTCTGGAAAGCGACGAGTTCGCCGATCCCCGTGATGTCGCGACCTTCGTCCGCATCGACTCCTTCAACGACAGCTCCATCGATATTCTTCTGTACTGCTTTACACACACCACGGTGTGGGGTGAGTGGCTGGAGATCAAGGAGCGGCTCGCCTATCGCATAAAGGAGATCGTCGAGGCGGCGGGGACCGGGTTTGCCTTCCCGAGCCGATCGTTGTATCTGGAGAATACGAGTGAGGTCGCGGAGGTCTTCCCGCTATCGCCAGCGCGCGGAGAGGGAACGGACCCCGCCGATGCCGATAGCGAGGTCCGTTAGCGAGAGCCTTCAGCGAGGCCCGCTATCGAAAGACGAACACTGTCAGCAGGGTCAGAGCGACAACCGCCGCCGCCTGATAGCGCGTATCGGTGTACCAGGTGGCGGACCTGCCCTCCGGCGTGAGGTCCCGCTGGGAGAAGGTCAGGTCCCGCGTCTGCAGCGCCGTCGGCGGCGTGCCGAAACGCAGGCTGCAGATCAGGCAGAGCGCGGCGCTCAGGGCGAACAGCAGGCCCGACACGTACAGGAAGTGCAGCTCGATGACGCCGGTATGTACCATCAGGAAAATCAGCGCCGCCGCGACATGCCCGGCAACCAGGGCGATGAAGGCGCCCTGCGCATTGCCCCGCGGCCAGAAGAATCCCACCAGGAAAATACCCACCACCGGCGAGACGATGTACGCAAACATGGCCTGGATATAGGAAAACAGGCCTGGGAACTCCTGGATCAGGGGTGCCCAGATGGCTGCCACGAGCATGAAGCCCAGGGTGGCATATGTGCCGTAGCGACGCCCTTGCTGTGGCGTCAGCTTTCTGCCCCGGGCGGGTTCGATGAAATCCAGCACCAGCAGCGTCGATGCGGAATTGAGCGCCGAGTCCACGCTGGACAGAATCGCCGAGAGCAGGCCGGCCAGCACGATGCCGGTCAGGCCCACCGGCAGGAATTCCTGTATCAGGGTCGGGAAGACCTTGTCCGGTGAGTCGAGGTCTGGCAGCAGGGTAAAGGCAAAGGCGCCGGGCAGCATCATGATAAACAGCGGCGAGAGTTTGAGCAGGCCGGCGAGAATCGAGCCGCGCCGCGCCTCGGTGATGTTCTTGGCGCCGAGCACCCGCTGCACGATGTACTGGTTCAGGATCCAGTAGTAGAAGCCGAGCACGGGCACGCCGATCAGCAGTCCCGGCCAGGGCAGTATCGGGTCATCGGCGGGGCGGATAATCGACAGGTGGCCTTCGGGCAGCTCCCGGGTCGCCTCCGCCCAGGAATAGTCGAACTGCCCGAAGGTAATGACCGCGATGGCGGTGGTGCCCGCGATCAGTATCACCGCCTGCAGGACATCGGTGTAGACCACCGCGGCAAGTCCGCCGGCGGCGGTATACAGTCCCCCGACAATGGCGAGGGTGACGATGAACACCGACAGGTTCAGCTCCGGAATGAACACCTGCGCGACCAATGAACCGGCATACAGGCCCGCAGCGGTGTCCACCACGACCGCGAGGAAAATGGTGATGGCGGAGAAATAGCGGCGCAGGCGCGCATCGAAGCGCTTCTCGAGAAATTCCGGGATGGTGGAGATGCGACTGCGCAGGAAAAACGGGAAGAAGGTAAACGCACCGATGACCAGCAGCAGCCCCGCCATCCACTCGTAGGCGGAGGGTGCCAGGCCAATGCGGTAGGCGTCGCCGGTGAGCCCGACCAGGGTCGAGCTCGAGATGTTGGAAGCAAACAGGGACAGGCCGATGGCACCCCAGGTCAGGCGGCGTCCGGCGAGGAAGAGTTCGTCGCCGCTGTGGGTGCGGCGGGCGACAACGACACCGATCCCGGCGACGGCGGCAAAGTAGGCGGCGATGATCGCAAGATCAATACCGCTGATGTTTACCTCGATACCAAAGATGTCTGCCGCCCTCCCGCCGCAGAATGTGTCGTGGCCCCAGCGAGGAAGAATCGCCGTTTACCGCGGCGCTGTCTAGCCCGCAGCGAAGAACGGAAAGCTGACGCCCAGTGCCCAGGCGAGGATCAGCCCGAGGCCGACACCGCTGGCGGCGATGCCCGTGCGCTGCGCCAGGGCCCGCCCCAGCGTGCCGTGCACAAGGAAAAACAGCAGCATGACCGGGAAGACCAGCAGGACGAAGCCGAGGTCATCAGGGCGCAGCAGGGCGGCGATGGCGAGGGACACAAGAAGCGCCGCCCGGGCCGCGAGACGCTGCCACCAGCGGCCGGCGCCAGCGCCGCTGACCAGGCTGTCCGCCAGCATGAAGGGCACGGTGGCGAGGGCAAGCGCCGCAATGACCAGCAGTCGCTGGCCCGTGGGCATGAAGCTGGCGGCGTAGCGATCCAGCGCCAGGCCAATAAACAGCAGCCCCCATGTCAGCAGCAGGGCGAGCCCGGCCCAGGACATCCCGCCGCGGCGCAGCGGCCAGCGTCCCAGTATCGCCAGCTGGATAGCCGCGAACAGGGCAAAGTGCAGCAGCAGGTAATCCGCGACCAGCACCGGGAGAAATGGCCGGTAGAGAAGCACCCCGATTGCCGGTGTCAGCACCATGGGTACGCCGATCGCCAGCAGCAGGCGCTTCGTCGCCGGGGGGGGCGGCGCCGGTCGCGGGGGCAGGCGCGCCGCCAGTGGTCGGAAGGTGAGCACGATGCCGAGCAGGAGGGCGAGTATCCAGCCCCCGATCGGGTGCGTTCCAGGCACGCTATCGCGCTGGAATCCGGCGTTCAGCCAGGCCAGCGATTCGCGCAGGCTGTGCGCGCTGAACAGCACGCCGACATGCTCGACATTCGGGCTTACACTGACCCGGCGCTGTACCTCACCCTCCCGGACGGTTTCACCCTCTTTCGCCACGGGGTCGACCTGCTGCAGTGCCGCCAGTGCAACCTCGCGCAGACGCGACTCCCACTCGCCGCTGATCACCAGCAGCCGCCGCGGTGCGTCCGCCGTGACCGCCTCCGAGAACATGGAGATCGCGATCACGTTGTTCACTCCGGGCTCGGCCAGTGCCGCGCGGACCACTATATCGCTGGCCATGGAGTGACCCAGCAGCGCCACCTCGCCCGTAGCGCCATCCAGCTGCCGTGCCGCTGCGATCACGCGGCGGGTCTCCGCCACCAGCAGGGCCGTTGTCCCGTCGATGGCGGTGACGTCACCGGACATGGGGACCGGATTGCGACCGTGGCCCAGTGCGTCGAATGCGAGCACGCTGTAGCCCGCGCGGGCGAGGTGCAGCGAGAAGGCCTGCATCAGCTGCCGGGAGCCGGCGAAACCATGGCTGACAACCACGACGGGCGAGGGTGCTGACTCCGGGTTGCGGTACAGAGTGGCCGGTGTATCGCCGATGTCGATGTTTTGACTGGCCACGCCGCTGCGCGCCTGTTCCAGCTGCCACAGAGCTGCAGTGACCAGCGCCAGGCCGACGAGCAGAAACATCAGCTGGCGCATGGCAGTAGGGTGCGGCCCCCGGCGGGAAAGTTTTGTCTGTTGAGCATGGCGGAAGTATCGCAGGTCTGCCATGGCGGTGGCATAGTGCTGGACGCTTTTTTCACCGGCCCGAAAAGCGTGTAGGGTTGTTGTATCACACGATGCAAGGGAGAAGACGTGCTTCAGGGCAGTTTCATTTTCTTCATGCTGGTGTTCCTGCTGGTGGGCTTTTCCTCCGTGCTGGTGCGCCGCAAGCAGAGCAGCGACTACCTGCTGGCCGGGCGTTCCCTGCCACCGTCCCTGGCGGGGCTTTCCGCGGTCGCGACCAACAACAGCGGCTACATGTTCATCGGCATGATCGGTTTCACCTACACCATCGGCCTCGGCGCGCTGTGGCTGATGGTCGGCTGGATCTTCGGTGACTTCCTGATCTCGCTGCTGGTGCACCGGCGCCTGCGGCGGGCGACCGGGGAGTTCGGTTCGCTCACCTATCCTTCCCTGCTGGCCAACTGGTACGGGCAGAACCACCAGGGTGTGCGGGTTGCCGCCGCGCTGCTTGCAGTCGTTTTTCTGGGTATCTACGCTGCGGCACAGTTCAGTGCCGGCAGCAAGGCGCTGCATGTACTGTTTGGCTGGGAGGAGCGCTTCGGCGCCATGCTCGGCGCTGCCATGGTGCTGTTCTACTGCTTTTCCGGTGGGCTGCGTGCCTCGGTCTGGACCGATGCGGCTCAATCCATGGTCATGCTCTCGGGCATGCTGATCATGGTGTGGATTACCGTGAGCCGCTTCGGCGGTGTCCAGGGAAGCTGGGCGGCGCTCAACGACGTGTCCGATACCTTCATGAACCTGTTTCCGCCGGATCTCGCTTTCGGTGCCGCGGGCCCCGCCCTTTTCGTGATCGGCTGGATGTTCGCGGGCTTCGGGGTGATCGGCCAGCCGCACGTCATGGTGCGATTCATGTCACTGGACAGTGAGGACAGCATGCAGCGTGCCCGCGTCTATTACTACGCCTGGTACATCAGCTTCTATACCCTGGCGCTGGTTGTGGGGTTGATGTCGCGGCTCATTTTGCCAGACATTGCCGCGTTCGACGTCGCCGAGGATACCGAGCTGGCGCTGCCGACCCTGGCGGCGGAGCTGCTGCCGGGCATGCTTGCGGGTCTGGTGCTGGCAGGCCTGTTTGCCGCGACAATTTCCACCGCCGACTCTCTTATCCTGAGTTGTTCGGCCGCGATCAGCCAGGATCTCCTGCCCGGGCGCTGGCAGAGCTTCGGCCTGACCCGACTGGTGACGCTGGGTATGATTGTGCTGGCGCTGATCATCGCGCTGGTCTCGGATGAGAGCGTGTTCATCCTTGTGCTTTACGCCTGGTCCGGTCTCGGCGCCGCGTTTGCACCGCTGCTTCTTGTCTATACTCTCGGCAGGCGACCATCCCAGCGAACATCGCTGGCGATGATTGTCGTCGGTCCCGCCACGGTGTTTGCCTATCAGTGGGCGGACCAGCGCATTGTCGATACGGTGTACGAGATCCTGCCCGGAATACTTGCGGGCGGGCTGGTCTATCTCGTCGGCACCTGGCTGGAAGCGCGGCCCTCTAGCGGGCTTCGACATGTGTCTGAAACGCATTGAGAGCCAGGTCGACATCCGAATCCGCAATATCGCGGTGAAGCACGAAACGGCTGAGCGGGAGTAACTGGGCTAGAATGCCGGCGTCGCTGAGCCGGTTTTCCAGTTCCTGCAGGCGCGCCTCGGGAAAGCGCGCAAACACCATGTTGGTCGCCCGGGACGTGACCTCGACCCCTGGCAATGCAGCCAGTCCTTCTGCCAGTCGAGCCGCTCGTCGATGGTCTTCCGCCAGATCGGCAACGTGATGCTCCAGCGCATACTGGCACGCCGCAGCGATCAGGCCGGACTGGCGCATTCCGCCGCCGACCATCTTGCGCCAGCGACGGGCCCGTTCAATGAGTGTGCGGGAGCCGACCAGTGCCGATCCCATCGGTGCACCGAGGCCCTTGGAAAAGCACAATGACACGCTGTCAAAGTGTTTGCACAGTTGTTCGGGAGTGAACTCACTGGCGATCGCGGCATTGAACAGGCGCGCGCCGTCCAGGTGCGTGGCCAGCCCATGTTCACGCGCCAGCTCCGTGGCCTCCCGGACGTAGTCCGGTGGCAACACCTTGCCGCCGATGGTGTTTTCCAGCGTCAGCAGCCGGCTGCGTGCAAAGTGGACGTCATCTGCCTTGATCGCCGCGCGTATTGACTCCAGTGGCACACTGCCATCCGCCGCATTCTCGACAGGCTGGGGCTGGATGCTGCCAAGAACGGCGGCGCCACCGCCCTCGTAGCGATACGTGTGCGCCGACTGACCGACGATATACTCGTCACCTCGCTCACAGTGCGCCATCAACGCCACGAGGTTGCTCTGCGTGCCCGTGGGGAAGAGCAGTGCAGCCTCCTTGCCGGTATATGCTGCCAGCTGTTCCTGAAACGCGTTCACGCTGGGGTCATCTCCCCACACGTCATCCCCCAGCGGGGCCGACGTCATGGTGGCAAGCATTGCGGCGGTGGGCCGCGTCACGGTATCGCTGCGAAAGTCGATCATGTTTGTCCCCCTGAATGAAATCCCTGCTACCGCTGACGATCAGGGCCGTAGGCGGAACCCCGTGCGGAAAATCCAGCTGATAGTAAACATGCAGGCGAGCAGGAAGACCAGTGTCATCCCGACGCTGATGCCGATGTGCACATCGGAGACACCATAGAAGGCCCAGCGAAAGCCGCTGATCAGGTAGACCACCGGGTTGAACAGCGCCACGGTCTGCCACATCGCCGGCAGCATGTCGATGGAGTAGAAGGTACCGCCGAGGAACACCAGCGGCGTGACCACCATCAGCGGCACGATCTGCAGCTGTTCGAAGCCGTCTGCCCAGATGCCGATAATGAAGCCGAACAGACTGAAGGTGATCGCCGTCAGCACCAGGAAGGCGAGCATCCACACCGGGTGCAGCACCTGGTAGTCGACAAAGAAGCGCGCTGTGATCAGGATGATGAGCCCGAGGATCACCGACTTGCTCGCCGCCGCGCCCACATAGCCGAGAATGATTTCCAGGTAGGACACCGGTGCTGACAGTACTTCGTAGATGGTGCCCGAGAACTTGGGCATGTAAATGCCGAAGGAGGCGTTGGCGATGCTCTGGGTCAGGAGCGACAGCATGAGCAGGCCGGGAATGATGAACGCGCCGTAGCTGATACCGTCGATGTCACCCATGCGTCCGCCGATGGCGGAGCCGAACACGACGAAATACAGGGTTGTGGAGATCACGGGCGATGCCACGCTCTGCATCAGTGTGCGCCGCATGCGCGACATTTCGAATCTGTAGATGGCGCTGACGCCGTGCAGGTTCATCACTTACTCCGCTTGGTTTGCCGTGTTGGCGTTGGCGCTGCCGTTGAGCTTGGCGCTCGGCCGATTGACCAGGCCGACAAAGATTTCCTCCAGTGAGCTCTCGCGGGTCTGCAGGTCGCGGAACTCGATGCCGAGTTCACCCAGGCGACGCAGCAGCCGGGCGACCCCCGCCTGCTCGCGCTGTGCGTCGAAGGTGTAGATAAGATCGTGGCCGTCCGCCTCCAGCGACAGTGGCTCGCCGGCGAGGGCGTCGGGAATGGCGTCCAGTGGCTGCTGCAGGTGCAGCCGCAGTTCCTTGCCGCCAAGCTTGGCCATGAGCCGCGCCTTGTCTTCTACCAGGATGATCTCGCCGTTGCGGATCACGCCGATGCGGTCGGCCATTTCCTCCGCTTCCTCAATGTAGTGGGTCGTGAGGATGATGGTGACACCGCTCTCGCGCAGGCCGCGGACCATGGCCCACATGTCCCGCCGCAGCTCAACGTCGACCCCGGCGGTGGGTTCGTCCAGGAACAGCACCCGGGGTTCATGGGACAGCGCCTTGGCGATCATGACCCGGCGCTTCATGCCGCCGGAGAGCGACATCAGGCGGTTGCTGCGCTTGTCCCAGAGAGACAGGTCACGCAGCACCTTTTCGATATGCTGTGGATTCGGCGGCTTGCCGAACAGGCCGCGACTGAAGGCGACCGCACCCCACACCGATTCGAAGGCATCCGTGCTCAGCTCCTGGGGCACCAGCCCGATGCTCTCCCTGGCGCTGCGGTAATCGCGGATGATGTCGTACCCGGCGACGCTCACCTCACCCGCTGAGGCATTGACCAGCCCGCAGACGATGCTGATCAGCGTCGTCTTGCCGGCGCCGTTGGGGCCGAGCAGGGCGAAGATCTCGCCGCGCTGGATCTCGAGGTTGATGTCGCTGAGGGCGCGGAAGCCGTCGTCGTAGACTTTTTCCAGGTGCCGTATTGAGATTTCCGATGACATGTCAGTTCCCTGTGGGGTCAGGTCCGGGACCAGGTCCGGGACCCGGTCCCGGAC
>JAWLGG010000566.1:0-2512 GCA_041685155.1 Chromatocurvus sp. | reverse complement strand
GGGACCGGGAAGGCACATCATTCAACTCGGTCACCGGAAACGATGTGGATGATGTCAATCGCTCGGCCATTCGCGGCAAGCTGGTGTGGCAGCCCACTGATGACCTGTCGATAAAACTCGGGATCACTCACAACCGCACGTCGGAGACCGGTGTGGCTCGAGACGCAGTCTCGTCGCAACCCACCGTTGACCTTGCAATCCTTGCCGACCAGGATTTCCGCATAGATAACGATCCACGTACGGTACAGATGTACGACGATGGCAGCTACGTCAGCGAACAATGGGTGGGTAGTCTGCATATCGAAAAGTATCTCGACAGGTTCACTCTCCAATCTATCACCACGGCCCGGAGCTTCGATGCGGATCAGACGCCAGTGTCACTGACGGGCGTACCCGTGCCACTATTCGCCCTGGGCGACTCTCGCGATGTCGAGGCCTATACCCAGGAATTTCGGATTCTGTCAGATGGCGATGGGAAGCTTAGCTGGCAGGCCGGCGCGTTCTTTTATAGCGCTGACGAAACCCGGAATATGGAATCGATCACGCGCTGGGATGCCGGCGTCGCTGGCGGGGCATTCGCCGCAATTTTCGGGTGTCCCGATCAGACCATGGAAGACTTCGAAGCCTTTGTTGTGACGCCGGCCTGTATCGAGAATCAGCCTGAACTGTTTGACGAGAATGCCTTTGGTATTGATGAAAACGTAAAAACCTTCAGCTATTCGGTCTACGGCGAGGGCAGCTATCGCTTCAGTGACAATATCAGCCTGACACTCGGCGCGCGGTATACCTACGACGAGAAAGAGCTCAATGGCAGAACCTTCGGAGAGTACGACTGGTTCTGGAATCCCACACCGGGCCGCGTGGTCGACGGAGTCAAGGCAGACTGGGATGAAATTACCTGGCGCGCTGTTCTGGATTACACGCCAACTGACGCGCTACTGTTCTACGCCTCTACAAGCACCGGTTTCAGAAGTGGCGCTTTTGACATGGCGCAGTCGGATCCTGCGCTGATAGACCAAGCGGTGGATCCGGAGACGGTCGTCAGTTACGAAATCGGCATGAAATCACGCTTCTTCCAAAACCGCATGCAGATTAACGTTGCCATTTTCGATACCACCTATGAAGACCTGCAGTTTTTCGTGAACTCTGTGGGATCAGGCGGTAGCTCGACGACAACCAACGCTGGCGAAGCCAATGTCCAGGGCGTAGAAGTCGATGCGATATGGGCAATCTCCGACGAATTTACCGCAAGCCTTGCCTACAGTCATCAGGAAGGAGACTCGCGGGGTATACCGGCAGCGGCGGAAATCCCTGAGGGCACCCCGCCGCAGGGCACCGTGCCTGAATCTTTCACCTTCGCCCTGGACTACTCGAAACAGCTGCAATCCGGCGAGTTCTACGCGCACGTTGATTACCTGTACAAAGACGAATACTCCCTGGAATTCATCGACAACAGCATCCCGCAGTTTCGCACAGAAGTGGATGGTCAGATAAACGCCAACCTCGGCTACCGCGCAAATAATGGCTGGTCGCTGCAGCTATGGGGCATGAACCTCACCGACGAACTTGTTGTACTTTATGGTCAGGATTTCTGGTTCAGCCTGTACGGCCCTTCCCTGAACACTAATCCGGAGTTGACCAACGCCTCCTTCGGACCGCGTTATGCTGAGCCGCGGACCTATGGGCTGACGCTCAGCTACGAGTTTTAGAACAGGAGTAAAGATGAGCTGACGATGCTCTGTCGGGCGCAGGCTGGGCGTACTGCGTCGCTAACGGGACCGGTAGGCCTTGCGCCAGTGATCGGGCGATAGTCCCGTGTGCTTCTTGAACGCCCGGGAAAATCCACTGGCGTTGCGATAACCCAGCATCCCTGCCAGGTCGCTTGCCGCGATACCCGTTCGTTTCAGGTAGTGCTCTGCTGCCGCCAGCCGCGCCTTGCCTACCAGATCCCGGAAACTGTAGCCGCGTTTGCGCAGCTCCCGCTGAAGACTTCGCGGGCTCTGGCCAAACCGCTGCGCTGTCGCTTCGAGGTTACAGTCGCCGGCGCCCAGGTTCTGCTTGATGTGAACATAGATCCGGTGACTCAGGGAATCGTCCAGCGCCTGCACATCGGAGAGCGTGTCCAGGTAGCTGGATGCCGCGGCCAGAATCGTCGCATCCGCCGAGGGAAGCGGCAGATCCAGCGCCTGCATCGGATAAATCAGGGCATTCGCGCTCTGTTCAAATCGCACGGGGCAGCCAAAAAATCCCTGCATCTGCCTCGCATGCGCTGGCTTTCCATGCACGAAATGCACCTCGCGCAGCGGCAGGTGATCGCCGGCAATCGTCCGTGTCAGGGCGTAAACCGTTGTCAGCGCCAGCTCGTGCAGCTGTCGCTGATCCCCGGGGTACTGCACGCGCTCGATGCGCTCAAGGGTGGCGTAATGCGTGTCCTGCGACAGCGTCCAGAGGGACACTTCGCTCACCAGCAGGTGGTGTCGAAAGGCGAGTTCAACGGCCCGTGAGGCCGTTG
>JAWLGG010000565.1:0-2512 GCA_041685155.1 Chromatocurvus sp. | reverse complement strand
ACCTGGTCCCGGACCTGACCCCAGGGGGGCGGACGACGTCGGAGGTCACCCGGTTGTCGCAGTCCTCCCCGTCGCGGATGGCACGAATGTTCTCCAGCGTGGTCTCTGCAATATTCTGCAGGGCATCCCGGGTGAAGAAGCCCTGATGACCCGTGATAAGCACGTTGGGAAAGGTCATCAGTCGGGCGAACACGTCATCCTGTATGACCTTTCCCGACAGATCCTGGAAGAACAGCTCGGACTCCTCTTCATACACGTCGAGACCCAGCGCGCCGATGTGCTCCGACTTGAGTCCTGCGATCACCGCCCGCGTATCGATCAGCGCACCGCGACTGGTATTGATCAGCATGAGGCCGGGCTTCATGCGCCCGACAACATCCGCATTGACCAGATGGAAGGTATCCGGCGTCAGCGGGCAATGCAGCGTGACGATATCCGCCTCCGCCCAGAGGCGCTCCAGTGACGCCTCCTGCGCACCGAGCCCGGCAACCTCGGGCACCGGCCGGGCGTCGTGCACCAGCACATTGCAGCCGAAGCCGCGCAGGATGCGCACGACGTTGAGACCGATCCTGCCCGCACCGACAACCCCGGCGGTCAGGCCGTGAATGTCCACTCCCATCAGGCCATCGAGCGAGAAGTTCCCCTCGCGTACGCGGTTGTGCGCCCGGTGGATACGGCGGTTCAGCGCCAGCAGGAGTGCAAGCGTGTGCTCCGCCACAGCGTGCGGCGAGTAGGCCGGCACCCGCACGACGCAGATACCCAGGGCGTCGGCCTGCGCCAGATCCACCTGGTTGAAACCGGCGCAGCGCAGCGCCACCAGATTCACCCCAAGGTCGTGCAGCACGCTGAGCGTATCCGCGTCCAGCCTGTCGTTGACGAACGCGCAGACCGCGTCGGCACCCTCTGCCAGGGCCGCGGTGTGCCTGTCGAGATGGGGCTGGAGGAAGCGGAAATCGAAACCGTACGGCGCATTGGCGCGACGGAAAAATTCCTCATCGTAGGATTTGCTGCTGAAAAATGCGATGCGCACGGCTGTTCTCCCAGGAGCCTGCAGGACTCAGGACTGGCAATCGCCTGAGTCCGACAGACTCTCAGTGACGACGGTTCCCGATTTCCGGCGTCAGGTCCGATCCTGACCTCACACCCCAGGCTGTGCCCCCCAGGTCGATCTTCTCCCTCGCCAGCGCCTCCGCTACCGCAGCGGTGGAATCGCCACTGCGATCAGCACGCTGCAGGACTTCCCTGAGGTTCTGCTCAATGCCGGCGACGTGGTCTCTGACCACGGCCTCCACCGAGCCCAGGCGCTGATGGTGCACATCGATGATACCACCGGCGTTGATCAGGAAGTCAGGGCAGTACAGGATGCCATGGTCGCGCAGCCGGTCGCCGTCCGTCGGCGTTGCCAGCTGGTTGTTCGCCGCACCCGCGACAATACCCGCGCGCAGTTGCGGAATCGACTGCTCGCTGAGAACGGCACCCAGGGCACAGGGCGCCAGGATGTCCACCTCGCAGAACAGAATCTCGTCGACGCCCACCGGCACGACGCCGAGCTGGTCCACGGCCCGCTGCAGATTTGTGTCGTTGACGTCCGCGCCGTATACCAATGCGCCATCCTCGCGCAGCAGCCGGGCCAGATGGTACCCGACATGGCCCAGGCCCTGGACCCCCACCCGCAGACCGCGGCAGCTGTCGACACCGAGACGGTGATGCACAGCGGCGCGGATTCCCAGGAACACCCCGTAGGCGGTGCTCGGGGAAGGATCGCCCCCGTGCTCGTTGTCTGCTATCCCGTTGACGTGAGGTGTGACGGTCGCCATCTCGCGCAGGTCTTCCACCCCGGTGCCGGAATCCTCGGCCGCGACATAGCGACCGCCCTGGGAGTGAACGAACTCGCCCATGGCGCGCATCAGTGCGCTGGATTTGTCCCGCCGCGGGTCGCCAATAATCACGGACTTGCCGCCGCCGAGCGGCAGACCCGCAAGGGCGGACTTGTAGGTCATGCCGCGCGACAGGCGCAGCACATCACGCAGCGCGGCCTGGTCATCGGCGTAGGGGTACATGCGGCAACCACCGACCCCCGGGCCGAGGCTCGTATCGTGCACCGCGATGATAGCCCGCAGGCCGGTTTCGCGGTCGTGACCGAAGGCCACCAGCTCGTGGTTGTCGTAGGCGTTGTCTGAAAAAACACTCATGCTTCTTGTTCCTGCTCCGGGATTCGGGTCGTGTCGGACACCACCTCAGGCGGCGTCGACAAACTGCACGGCTTCCGCCTCGCCGCGCAGGCGGGCGAGAAGTCGCTGTCGCACCACCGCAAGCTGCTCGCGGTTGCGGTCCTTGACGTGGCCAAAGCCACGCAGCTTCGCCGGCAGCGCCGCCAGCTCGACTGCAGTATCGTAGTTGTCATCCGTGAGGCGCGGGACGATATCGTCCAGCAGCTCGTTGTAGTCCGCGATATCAGCGCGCTCCTGCCGGCGAAGCTGCGTGGCTTTGGCCACGTCAAGGACCGCCACCG
>JAWLGG010000564.1:0-2513 GCA_041685155.1 Chromatocurvus sp. | reverse complement strand
CCCTGAAGCGCAACGTCGACAAGGCCCTGGAATCCTGTCCGGACGTCCACAGCTGCATCGTTGTCGCCCGCACGGGCGCCGATGTCGACTGGAACGACCAGCGCGATATCGCCTATGCAGCCGCGGTCGCCGGGGCCGATACCGAGTGCGAGCCGGAAGTCATGGACGCGGAGTCACCCCTGTTCATTCTCTACACCTCGGGATCCACCGGCAAACCCAAGGGCGTGCTGCATACCACGGGCGGCTACCTGTTGCATGCGACCACGAGTTTCTACTATGTCTTTGACTATCGTGATGGCGAGGTCTTCTGGTGTTCAGCAGATGTCGGCTGGGTAACGGGGCACAGCTATATCGTCTACGCCCCGCTGTGCAACGGCGCAACCTCGCTGATGTTCGAGGGGGTGCCGACGTACCCGGATGCGGGCCGCTGCTGGGAGGTGATCGACAAGCACCAGGTGAGCATTTTCTACACCGCCCCCACTGCCCTGCGCGCACTGCACGCCGTCGGCGACGAACCGGTGAAGCGCAGCTCCCGCGCCAGCCTGAGACTGCTCGGCTCCGTGGGCGAGCCGATCAATCCGGAGGCCTGGGAGTGGTACTACCGCGTGGTCGGTGAATCCCGCTGCCCCATCGTGGATACCTGGTGGCAGACGGAAACCGGGGCCATGATGATAACGCCCTTCCCCGGTGCCACGCCGCTGAAACCCGGGTCCGCTTCGTTTCCCTTCTTCGGGGTGGACCTCGCCCTGCTCAACGAAGACGGCAGTGAAATCGAGGGCCCAGGGGCCGGTTACCTCGTCATCCGGTCCTCCTGGCCAGGCCAGATCCGCACAGTCTATGGGGACCACCAGCGCCTCATCGACACCTACTTCAGCGCCTACCCCGGCTACTATTTTACCGGCGACGGTGCCACCCGGGACGAGGACGGCTACTACTGGATCACCGGTCGCGTGGACGACGTCCTCAATGTCTCCGGCCACCGCATGGGCACCGCCGAGGTGGAAAGCGCCCTGGTGCTGCACGAGAAGATCGCCGAGGCCGCTGTGGTCGGCTACCCGCACGATATCAAGGGCCAGGGAATCTATTGCTACGTGACCCCGATGCAGGGCGTGGAGGGCGACGACGCGCTCAAGGCCGAGCTGATCGCCCTCTGTGTCGAGGAAATCGGCCCGATTGCCAGGCCGGACATCATCCAGTGGGCACCGGGGCTGCCAAAAACCCGCTCCGGCAAGATCATGCGGCGCATCCTGCGCAAGATCGCCGAGAACGAGCTCGACAGCCTCGGCGACACCAGCACGCTGGCCGACCCCGAGGTCGTGGAATCGCTCATCGCGTCCCGCCAGTCACACTGACCTGGCGCGTACACCGCAGGCAAAAAAAAGCCGGTGCGCTGTTTCAGCGACCGGCTCTGTTCTGATCATGCTACCCGCGGCTGGCGCGGGACATCATGTCAGGCGTCTTCGCTGGATGTCTCCGCGCCAGTCGAACTCTCGTCCGCAGCACTGGCCTCGTCCTCAAGCAATTCCTTGATCGACAGCTTGATGCGGCCACGCTGGTCCACGTCGAGTACCTTGACCCGCACTTCCTCGCCTTCCTTGAGGTAGTCGGACACGTTCTCAACCCGCTCATTCGCTATCTGCGAGATATGCACGAGGCCGTCCTTGCCGGGCAGGATGTTGACGAAGGCACCGAAGTCGACGATACGCGCGACCTTGCCGGTATAGACCGCGCCGACCTCGGCCTCGGCCGTAATCTCCTCGATCATGCGGATAGCCGCATCCCGCGCCTGCTGGTCCTGACCGAAAACGCGCACGGTGCCGTCATCGTCGATGTCGACTGTCGCACCGGATTCCTCGGTGATCATGCGGATCGTGGCGCCACCCTTGCCGATGATGTCGCGGATCTTGTCGGCGTCGACCTTGAGCGTCAGCATGCTGGGTGCGTTCTCGGACGTCACCTTGCGCGGCTCGGACATGACCTGGTTCATCTGCCCCAGGATGTGCAGGCGCGCCTGCTGTGCCTGCTCCAGCGCGATCTCCATGATCTGCTCGGTGATGCCCTCGATCTTGATATCCATCTGCAGCGCGGTCACACCGTCAGCGGTGCCGGCGACCTTGAAGTCCATGTCGCCGAGGTGATCCTCGTCACCGAGAATGTCGGTGAGAACGGCGAACTGATTGCCTTCCTTGACCAGCCCCATGGCAATGCCCGCAACCGGTGCTTTCAACGGCACACCCGCCGCCATCATCGCCAGGGAACCAACGCACACGGACGCCATGGAGCTTGAGCCGTTGGACTCGGTGATCTCGGAAACCAGGCGGATAGTGTAGGGAAACTCGTCCTCTTTCGGCAGCACCGCGGACAGCCCCCGACGCGCCAGGCGCCCGTGCCCCACTTCCCGGCGATTGGTGAAGCCGACACGCCCCGCTTCACCCACGGAGTAGGGCGGGAAGTTGTAGTGCAGCATGAAGGGATCGCGGCGCTCGCCCTCGAGGGCGTCGATGATCTGCGCG
>JAWLGG010000563.1:0-2517 GCA_041685155.1 Chromatocurvus sp. | reverse complement strand
AGCAGGCTTGCCGAGGCCCTGGAGGCCCTGCAGTAGCGCGGGATAGAGCGCGTCTTTCCATCTGTCGCCAGCGCTGCAGTGTTGCCGGCGCGCATCGTTATTGCAGGGGGCTGGTCAATCCCCGAGGCGGCGTATCTCGGCGTCAAGCGTCGTCGGATCGTCCACCTGGGTCGCCAGCAGGGCGCGCAGCGGCTCAATGTTCTCCTGGTCGACGTGCTGCACGGAGAACCCGAGGCGACCATTCTCGACATGCTGCAGGTAGGCGTGCAGCTCGAGCTCCTCGCTATCGCCAAGTCGAATGATCAGCGTAAAGGGCTCGTTGTACTGCGCGTCCCAGACGTCCGGCTGATCCGTGGCGACCCCGGCGAGAGAGATATCCACCAGGCGCTGGTGCCAGACGCTCCCACCCTGATGGACATCCACCGCCAGGTCGGGGTGGCCGCGCAGAAACTCGCGCCGATCGTTCCTGTAGTCACTCATGGCATCTCGCTCGTCGCTGGCATTGACCGGACTATACCGGGGGCTTCGGGTGAAATCGACAGCACCCTGGTTACTTCAGTTTGCGGTACTTGACCCGGTGCGGCTGCTCTGCCGCCGCACCAAGACGCGTCTTGCGATCCTCCTCGTAGTCGCTGAAGTTGCCCTCGTGGAAGACCACGCCGCCGTCGTCCTCGTAGGCGAGGATATGGGTGGCAATACGGTCCAGGAACCAGCGATCGTGGGAAATCACCATGGCAGCTCCCGGGAAGGTGAGCAGGGCCTCTTCCAGAGCCCGCAACGTCTCGACGTCCAGATCGTTGGTCGGCTCGTCCAGCAGCAGCACATTGGCACCCTGCTTGAGCAGCTTGGCCAGATGCAGGCGGTTGCGCTCGCCCCCGGACAGGTCCTTGACGTACTTCTGCTGGTCAGAACCCTTGAAGTTGAAGCGGCCCACGTAGGAGCGGGAATTGACCTCGTAGCTGCCGATGCGGATCACGTCCTGTCCGTCCGAGATCTCCTCCCAGACGGTCTTGCTGCCATCCAGGTCGTCCCGGGACTGGTCCACGTAGCCAAGCTCCACCGTTTCGCCGACATCCACCGAGCCGCCATCCGGCTCCTCATGGCCCATCAGGATACGGAACAGGGTGGACTTGCCCATGCCGTTGGCGCCAATAATGCCGACGATACTGCCCTTGGGCACCGTGAAGGAGACGTTCTCGAACAGCAGGCGGTCACCGTAGGCCTTCTTCAGGCTGTCGACCACGATGACCTTGTCGCCCAGGCGCGGCCCGGGTGGGATGTAGATCTCGTTGGTCTCGTTGCGGCTCTGGAACTCCTGGGACTGCAGTTCCTCGAAGCGCTGCAGGCGTGCCTTGCTCTTGGCCTGGCGACCCTTTGGGTTGCTGCGCACCCATTCCAGCTCCGACTTGATCGCCTTCTGGTGTGAGGCCTCCTGGCGCTGCTCCTGGTCGAGACGCTTCTCCTTGGCCTCGAGCCAGTCGGAATAGTTGCCCTCGTAGGGAATGCCACGACCGCGGTCGAGCTCGAGAATCCAGCCCGCGGCGTTGTCGAGGAAGTAGCGGTCGTGGGTGATGGCTACCACGGTGCCGGAAAAGTCGTGCAGGAAGCGCTCCAGCCAGCCCACGCTCTCGGCGTCGAGGTGGTTGGTGGGCTCATCCAGCAGGAGCATGTCGGGCCCGGACAGGAGCAGCCGGCACAGCGCCACGCGCCGCCGCTCGCCGCCGGACAGAGTGTCGACGTCCGCCTCCCAGGGCGGCAGGCGCAGGGCGTCTGCGGCCACCTCCAGCTTGTGCTCGAGGTTATGCGCATCGGTGGCCTGGATGATGTCCTCGAGGCGCGCCTGTTCCTTGGCCAGCGCATCGAAGTCCGCATCCGGCTCGGCGTAGGCGGTGTATACCTTGTCCAGTGCCGCGAGGGCATCGATGGCGTCCTGCAGGCCCTCCTCGACGTTGCCGCGGACGTCCTTGGCGGAGTCCAGCTGCGGTTCCTGCGGCAGGTAGCCGATCTTGATCCCGGCCTGGGGGCGCGCCTCGCCGAGAATCTCGGTGTCGATCCCGGCCATGATGCGCAGCAGGGTCGACTTGCCGGAGCCGTTAAGGCCGAGAACGCCGATCTTGGCGCCGGGGAAGAAGGACAGGGAGATATCTTCGAGGATTTTTTTCTTCGGGGGGACGACCTTGCCCACCCGGTTCATCGTGTAGACGTATTGGGCCATTTTGTTGCTGTCACCTGTGGTTTGGGAGGCGCGCAGTCTAGCAAATACGTGGCGTGCGCACGAATCCGGTCCGGGCGCGTAGGTGGTGCTGGCACGCCGGTAGCGGTATCTGCGAAGTCCGGGCGCGTGCTGGCGCCGGGACGCCGGTCGCGGCGGTGCAGCCAGCAGCGGCCGCTGCGCAACTCGCCCGGAATCGCCAGGCGATGTCCGGGCTCAGACAGTGCTCGCGGAAGGCCCCGCTGCTGACTGCACCGCCAGGCGCGACCTGATTGGCGTCCCGGCGCCAGCCCGCGCCCGGACCC
>JAWLGG010000562.1:0-2520 GCA_041685155.1 Chromatocurvus sp. | reverse complement strand
ATCGAACCCCATCGTGCGCAAGCTGACCTTCACCGGCTCCACGCCCGTGGGCAAGAAGCTCATCGAACAGTGCGCGGGCACGGTCAAGAAAACCTCCATGGAGCTCGGCGGCAACGCACCCTTTATCGTGTTCGAGGACGCCGACCTCGACGCCGCAGTCGAGGGCGCGATGGTGTCCAAGTACCGCAACGCCGGGCAGACCTGCGTCTGTTCCAATCGCCTGATCGTGCAGGACAGCATATACGATGCCTTTGTGGAGAAGCTGGTTCGCGCCACCGCGGCGCTGAAAGTCGGCAACGGCATGGACGAGGGCGTGACCATCGGCCCCCTGGTCAACAGGAAAGCAGCGGAAGATGTCGGCAGGCTGGTGGATGACAGCGTCTCCGCCGGCGCCGGGGTTGCCCTCGGCGGTAGCATGCATGAACTGGGCGGCTGTTATTACCAGCCCACGGTCCTTACGGATGTGACCGCCGACATGCCCGTATTCCGCAACGAGATCTTCGGGCCGGTGGCACCGGTAACGTGCTTCTCCGACGAGGACGAGGCGGTTGCGCTGGCCAACGATACCGAGTTCGGGCTCGCCTCCTACTTTTATACGCGGGACATCGGCCGCGTCTGGCGCGTGGGCGAGGCGCTCGAGTACGGCATCGTCGGCATCAACGAGGGCATCATTTCCAACGCCATGGCGCCTTTCGGCGGCGTCAAGGAGTCCGGCTCCGGTCGCGAGGGCTCCATCTACGGCATCGACGACTACGTCGAGATCAAGTACATGCTGATGGGCGGTCTGTCACGCTGACGGCCACCCTCGCTACGCCTGGGTCATTGCGACCCGGGCAACCCCAGACTACCGGAGACCCACGATGATCGGCCTGCTACTCGTCTTCTTTTTTGTCGCCATCGTGACGTCTTTCCTGTGTTCGCTCTGGGAGGCGGTGCTGCTCAGCATTTCACCTGCCTATGCGCGCCTCGCCGCCGAGGAGGGTCGTGCCACGGGCCGTCACCTGCAGGCGTTCAAGCAGAACATCGACCGTCCCCTGGCGGCCATCCTCACCCTCAACACCATTGCGCATACCGTGGGCGCCATCGGCGTGGGGCAGCAGGCGACCATCATCTGGGCGGATGCCAACCCGCTGATCACCGGTCTGCTGGTGCCTGCCGTAATGACCCTGGCCGTGCTGATCCTGTCGGAAATCGTGCCCAAAACCATCGGCGCAAACCAATGGCAGCGCCTGGCGCCGTTCACCGTCCTGTCCCTGCGTGTGATAATCGTCCTGCTTTATCCGCTGGTATGGGCCTGCCAGTTCATCACGCGACGCATGAACCACGGCGACAGCGCCAGCGTGCTGACCCGTTCCGAGTTCCTGGCGCTGGCGGAAATAGGGGAAAAGGATGGCGTGTTCGAGGCCGGCGAGACCTCCATCATCCAGAACCTGCTGCGTTTCCGGGAAATCACCGCGCACGACGTGATGACCCCGCGAATGGTGGTGAAAACCGCCATACAGGAGGATACCGTGGACGACTTTCTCGCCGCCAACGCAGACGCTCCGCTGCAGTTTTCGCGCATCCCCGTCTTCCGTCGCGACAGCCGCGAGGACATCACCGGCTACGTCCTGCGCAACGAGATACTCGAACTGAAGACCCGGGACGCCGGTGACACCCCCCTGACGGAAATACGTCGCCCGCTGCGGGCCGTGGATGAAAGCAGCGCCCTGCCCGACCTGTTCGACTGGTTTGTCAGTAACCGCGAGCATATCGCCCTGGTCATGGACAGCTACGGCGGCATGTCCGGCGTCGTCACCATGGAAGACGTGATCGAGACCCTGCTCGGCCTGGAGATCGTCGACGAGTCAGACAGCGACCCCGACATGCAACTCCTGGCCCGCCGCAACTGGGAAAAACGCGCCCGCGCCCTCGGCCTCCTCGCTGACGAAGGCTCCCCCGACGCAGCCACCACCCCACCCGGCGCCTCAGCGCATGCCGCCGCCAAAGACACCGCCACTAACGACAAAGAGCGCATCTGAAGCCAAACACGGACCCCGACCAATACTCCACTAACTCTGCCGGCGAGCTTCGATACAGGTCCGTGGTCTGGAACAGGTGTGTCGAGACCGTCTGCGGCCAGGACGGCCGCAGCCGAGCCCTCATGGATGAGTTCACGGTGTGTCTCGACATACCTGTTCCAGAACACGGGCCGGCCCACGAAGCTCCAAAACCTAGGCCAGCGTCCGCTCCAACGCCGTCCGCCACGAATCCTGCCGCCGCCGCCGCGCCTGCGCCGACATCGACACCCGGAACTCGTCCCCCGCCTGCCAGATCCGCTTGATATCCCGCGTTCCGCGCCAGATTCCGGCGCCCACGCCGGCAAGGTAGCAGGCCCCCGCCACTGTGGTCTCGATCACCCGCGGACGGATCAGCTTGCGTCCGAGAACATCCGCCTGTATCTGCATCAGCAGGTTGTTTGCCGAGGCACCGCCATCGACCCGCAGCGGTCGCATGCGCCGGCCCAGGTCCTTCTCCATC